>JAUVTM010000124.1 GCA_030601545.1 Syntrophobacterales bacterium | reverse complement strand
CCAGTTCAGAGTCTTGGAGGTCAGGTTCAGCCCTTGACCGTGCTGGACGATCATTCTCGCTACAGTCTGTGTGTGCGGGCTCTTGAGAGCCAACAGACGGCTCCAGTCCAGGATGCCTTTACTGAGACGTTCCGCCTCTACGGTCTTCCGAATGCCATGTTGATGGACAACGGCAGCCCTTGGGGCGGGGCGGAGCGGCGTCCCTTTACAGCTCTCAGTGTCTGGCTGATTCGCCTGAATATTCGGGTCATTCATAGTCGTCCGAATCATCCCCAGACCCTGGGAAAAGACGAAAGATTCCACAGGACTCTGGGAGAAGAACTCATCAGTCAATACCAATGGCGAGATGCTACTCATCTGCAAGCGGCCTTCGACAAATGGCGGGAGCAGTACAATTTCGAGAGGCCTCATGATTCGCTGGATCTGGAAGTCCCAGCCTCCCGATATCAGCCAAGCCTGAGGACGTTTCCCGAACACTTGCCGCCTATTGAATACCCTGATGCATTCCATGTTCGCAAAGTGCAAGATGATGGAAGCATCTTTTTCCGGGGACGGGTGTTTAAGGTTAGTAAAGCCTTCCATCGGTATCCCGTGGGACTACGACCCACACGAATCGATGGAACCTTTGAGGTCATGTTCTGTCAACAGCGAATAGCCACGATTGACCTCACCACAGATACCTAAAACCTGTTACCCATGTCTCCGGTACGTTTGTAACCCTTGACCCCGGTCCATACACCCTCCCGCTAGGGGAGGGGAAGGGTATTTCCGGATGGACACTAGTTAGATTTCTCACAGCAAGATGAATTTTAAGCAACACGTCAATGAGAGCGTCCATTTCAGCAATGGGCATAGAGTTGGGACCGTCACAGCGTGCCTGCTCCGGATTGTGATGTACCTCCAAAAATACCCCGTCCACCCCGGCGGCTACGGCTGCCCGGGCCAGTGTTCCCACCAAGCGGCGATCGCCTCCAGAACGGTCGCCGGCCCCTCCAGGAAGCTGAACGCTGTGGGTGGCATCAAAAACAACCAGTCCATGCTGCCTCATGAGGTGGAGAGAGCGCATGTCCACTACCACGTTATTGTAGCCAAAGGTAGTACCCCTCTCAGTGAGCAAAATCTTTTGGTTGCCTGTGGCGTGAACCTTAGCCACGACGTTAGCCATGTCCCAGGGAGCCAGAAACTGGCCTTTTTTCAAATTGATGGGCTTGCCCGTTTTTGCCGCACCCATCACCAGATCGGTCTGACGACAGAGAAACGCTGGGATTTGAATAACATCAAGCACTTCAGCCGCTCTTTCCACTTCTGTAACTGAGTGAACGTCAGAGAGCACGGGTAGATTGAATTGACGCCGAACTGTGGCAAGAATTTCCAACCCCTCTTCCAGCCCGGGCCCCCGGAAAGAAGAGTGCGAGGTACGGTTTGCCTTATCATAGGAACTCTTGAATATCAGGGGCAGATCCCATTTGTCAGCCAGCTTTCTAAGATCTGCAGCCACGGCCATGGTGGCTTCAGGACTTTCGATCACACACGGTCCAGCTATGAAGAACAGCCGACCATCGCCAATGCTAAATTGGTCCAGAGCAATGGTTCGCATCAGTAGCCTTTCTGGCCCGCCGCCGACGGCTTGAGAGTTTAGCCCGGATATTTCATGAATTGCTGTCGCGAGACCACGAAGATGGGTGTGCCACCTGGCTAACCGTCCCGCGGTACCGCGGGATTGGTTCCGAGGCGTACCTGAGCGGTACGTCGCAGGGGTCGACACCCGAGGACGCCAGGAAGGATGGCCATATCCGTGGTCGCAGCAAGTAATTCATGAAATATCCGGGTTAGGATTTGCTTCTCTGGATAGCGTTTTCCAGTGAGCTTTTGATGAAATCTCGAAAGAGGGGGTGGGGATTCATTGGTCGGGATTTGAATTCGGGGTGAAACTGACAGCCGAGAAACCAGGGATGGTCCTCTATTTCGATGATTTCCACCAGTTGTTTATCAGGAGACTGCCCGGTGAACAATAGCCCTTTGCTACCGAGTATCTCGCGGTATTCGTTGTTGAGCTCGTAGCGGTGCCGGTGGCGTTCGTAAATTTCACCTTGGCCATAGGCAGCATAGGCATTTGAGTTCTCCTGCAAGATGCAGGGATATTCTCCCAACCGCATGGTGCCACCCAGATCGGTATCTTCGTCACGTCGCTGCACGGTCTTTGTCTGATAATCGTACCACTCACGCATGAGGTAAATAACCGGACTCTGGGTGTTCGGGTCATATTCCATGCTGTGGGCCTCTTCGATTCCGGCTACGTTCCGGGCAAATTCCACCACGGCCATCTGCATGCCAAGGCAAATGCCGAAGAAGGGCACCCGGTTTTCCCTGGCGTATTTGATTGACTTGATTTTGCCTGTAAACCCACGAGCGCCGAAGCCACCCGGCACCAAAATGCCGTCTGCACCCTCTAGCAGGGCCTCGCCCCCTTCTTTCTCGACCTCCTCAGAATCCACAAAGGAAAGATTCACCCGACAATCATTGGCAACACCTCCATGGACCAAGGCCTCGTTCAGACTCTTGTAGGACTCTCGCAAATCAATGTATTTGCCAACAATGCCAATGGTAACTTCGCACTTTGGATTTTGCAGTCGCTCAACCAGTTTTTCCCAATGTTCCAACCGTGGTGCCCGGGTCCAAATATTGAGGAACTGTACAATCTTGTCGTCTAACCCTTCCTGATGAAATCTCAGGGGCACTTCGTAGATACTCTCCACATCCTGGGCTGTGATTACCGCCTCAGGCTCCACATTGCAGAAGTGGGCGATTTTGGCCTTAATCTCCTTGCTGAGAGGCATCTCCGTGCGACACAGCAAAATATCCGGCTGAATGCCGATGCTGCTCAGCTCTTTTACGCTATGCTGGGTTGGTTTGGTTTTCACCTCTCCGGCCGCTCGGATGTAAGGGACCAAAGTCAGGTGTATGTAAACGACATTTTCCTTGCCCACGTCTGACCTAAGCTGCCGGATCGCCTCGAGGAAGGGCTGTCCCTCAATGTCACCCACTGTGCCGCCTATCTCTATAATTGCCACATCCACGCCATCGGTGACCTCGAGAATACACCGCTTAATCTCATCAGTAATGTGGGGTACCACCTGAACAGTTCCACCCAAGTACTCACCCCTCCGCTCCTTTGTAATAACGGAATAGTAAATACTGCCGGAGGTGAAGTTGTTCTGCCTGCCCATCCTGGCAGAAGTGTAGCGCTCATAGTGCCCAAGATCCAAATCAGTCTCAGCCCCATCGTCGGTCACATACACTTCGCCATGTTGGAAGGGGTTCATTGTGCCCGGATCCACATTTATGTATGGATCCAATTTCTGCAGGGTAACCCTCAAACCCCGGCTTTCCAGAAGGGCACCAATTGCGGCAGATGCTAACCCCTTACCCAAAGAAGAGAGCACCCCGCCAGTGACAAAGATGAACTTGCATTTACTCAATCTGTCATCTCCTACCTTTCTAAATTTACAAATACCCTGAAAAGCCGGGCTCAGTATAGCAAGCGAAGGTCAAATGTCAACGGGCTGTTGCGCAAAACCGAGCCTGATTAGTATCGCCATAATGTGAGCAGACCACAGAGAGCACAAAGAACGCAAAGAGTTTAATATTGTTGTGGAAATTATCTTTGTGATCTTTGCGCACTTTGTGGTGAAGGACCAGCCGTTTACAAATAAGTCCTGCCTGAGCAACAACCTGTCAAGGAAAGTGAGAGGTGGCTGTCGAGAGCGAGCATGCACCTTTTTTCTCTTGCAATTTACTTTGAGTCCTCCTATAGTAATTTCAAACTAGTACAGGAAATCTAAAGGAATCACAAATGGGGTCGAGACGCAATGAAATACTGGTTGCGACCCTGGTCTTTCCTGCCGAATTCCCAAGTTCATATCTTCATTTCACTAGGCCCCGGTCTCCGGGTATCGAGGCCGTAGAGTTGGGCATTGGAACGAACGGTTTGGCATCCTTCCTTGATGATAAGGACCCCGAACGGTGAGGTTGATTTTTCATGCTCGTAGCCCGACGGATGTCCAGAAATCCTATCGCTATTTCACCTGAGGCCTCAATTCAAGAGGCCATTGAACTGATGAAAGAGCATTCCATCCGCCACCTGCCGGTGGTTGACGGACAGGAACGCTTGGTGGGTTGGGTGAGCGACCCTGAGCTCCGTGGAGTATTCATAGCCTCGATGATCGAAGAGTTAACGGTGGGCGATGTCATGATCTCTGACCCTATTACCGTCTCGTCCACTGATGCTCTTGAACAGGCAGCGCTTCTCATTACCAAACACAAAATTGGCGGTATGCCGGTCCTCGAGGATGGCAAACTGGTGGGCATCATCACAGTCGTGGACATTCTGGAAGCTTTTATAGACATAATGGGCGTCCTGGGATCTAGTTCGCGCCTTGATGTTCAGCTCGGCGACTCTCGAGATGCCTTCCAACAGGTCTCTCGAATCATTCGGGAGCACGATGGCGAGATCATTAGTGTTGGCATCTTGAGTCAAGAGTCCCCTGAAAGAATTTACTCTTTTCGTATCGAAAAATGTGACACTGAACCGCTGCGTCAGGCTCTGGAAGAGCAGGGATATAAGGTCGTTTCCTTCAGTCCTTAGGACAGATGGCTTGGCGACACCTTGAGTTCTATGGATTTCCTGCCTGCCTGTTGCTTTGGATATTGGCTACTATATCGCTCTCTCTGCCACTGGGTGATTGCCCACAGGTAACTGCCCTCCGAGGGTAGACGGCTGCACAGGCGAAATTGGCCCAGCAATTCAATTGGAAAGGAGGTGAGGCTTCACTGTGCCGCCCGAGGGATCTGCTGGAGCGCTCGCATTGGTGGCATAAGGGCAAAATTGGACAGTAACGCAACGTCAATGGTGATAGCCTCTGGTTTTTTTGCAGGGGCATGAGCCTGATTGTTGAAATGAGAACTACTCGTTAACGGAGGTTTATACTATGGGGAAAATACCTGAAAATTACATACCACCAAAAGACATGTGGCCTGAGTATCTCGTTCCGGAAGAGTTTGCCGATACTCCCACCGAGCTGAATCTTGCTGACTACTTCCTGGACCGTCATGTTCGAGAAGGCAGAGGTGATAATCCTGCCATCAAGTTCATGGACAAAACCGTCACCTATGCGCAACTCCAGCAACAGGTGAACAAGTTCGGTAATGCTTTGAAAGAAATCGGCGTGGAGCCTCAAGACCGCGTTGGCATCCGTTTAGTCAACTCCCCCCAGGCGATTGTCGCCATTTTTGCCATTGAAAAAATCGGCGCCATCCCCGTGCCCACCTCACCCCTGTGGTCCGGAGAAGAGGTTGCCTTCGTGGCCAACGATGCCGAGATGACGCTCTTTATAGTAAACGCCCCGATTATGCCCCCGGTTGAGACGGCCAAGCCCAACTTCGAGCATGGCACCAAGGTGATTGTAATCGGCGGCGACCCTGCCGAAGTCAAGGCTGCAGGAAACATGGTCTTTGAGGAGATGATCGAGGCAGGTTCTCCGGAGCTAGAGGCCACCATGCTCAAGGCTGATGACATCGCGCTCATGCTCTACACTTCCGGCACCACCGGCATGCCCAAGGGCTGCATCCACTTTGTCCGCCCGGCTGTCATAGAATCCAGGATTGTGAATGAATACGTTTACAAGATGCAACCCGGTGACGTCCTGGGTGGGGCCGCCCCGGTGTCCTTTGCCGCCGGATTCGGCACCTTCACCCTGATTCCTTTTGCAGGAGGAGCCGCCATCTCCCTCATTCCCAAGTTCACTCCGCCTGACATGTTGGATCTTATTCAGAAACACAAGATCACCATCCTCACCGGCCTCCCCACGGGCTACCGAGCTCTGATGAAGTTCCCCGCTTTCAAAAAATACGACACCAGCTCGGTGCGTCTCTTCACCTCGGGCGGTGATGCCCTGGGTGCTGAAACCCTAAAGGGGTGGCAGGAACTTACCGGCAAACCCATCTGGGAGGGCCTGGGCGGTACTGAAATGCTCCACCTGGTCACTTCCAACACCATGAATCCGGAGCCCGTCCCCGATTCCATCGGCAAACCTCTGCCCGGCGTCGAGGTGAGGGTCATTGATGAGTCGGGTAACGATTGCAAGCCCAACGAGGTCGGCAGCATGATTCTCAAGGGCGCCTCAGGAACCCTCTACTGGAAGCCGTATATAGACAACGAACGTCTGCTCAACTCGCAAAAGAAGGGCGTGGTCAACGGCTGGAATCAGATGGGAGACGCCGTTTTTATGAAGGAAGATGGCAACATCTGCTTCGTATCCCGCGAAGACGACATGATCAAGAGTTCCGGCTACCGCATCGGTCCTGCCGAGGTGGAAGAGGCCATCGAGAAGCACCCGGCGGTGGCGGAGGCGGGTGTGGTCGGTATTCCCGATCCAGACAAAGGCGCGATCACCAAGGCCTTTGTGGTGATGAAAGAGGGCCAAGAGGGCAGTGAAGAGTTCTTTGAAGAACTGAAAGAGTTCTTGAAGGAGCACATTGCCATCTACAAGCTGCCCAGGGCCATTGAGTTTATGGAATCACTGCCACGCACCCCCACAGGCAAACTATTGCGCCGTCACCTGCGCCCACCCAA
>JAUVTM010000317.1 GCA_030601545.1 Syntrophobacterales bacterium | reverse complement strand
AAGTAAATTAACCCGTATTCATTTTGAAATACTTAGCATAGATGAAATATCCACGCCGTCTCGACCGCTTCGCATTGCTGTAGTCAATATGGTTGACACAGATAGGGATGCAATGAGGTCTTTTTTTCAGGGTTCAACTGGGGGACAGACGACATTCTGTATGCTTGCCGCAACATTTATGCAACCCCATTTGAGGCCGCCCTTATTAGATGGACTGCCACCACCAGGAAAGAATGAACCCACCCACCGCCGAAAAGTGAACCCACCCTACCGGTTTTTCGTAACCAGAGAAGCACGGGTTTAGAGGCCCACCTGTTTCGCCATCCTGTTAGTTTATCTATCATCGTTTTTTCAGTTTGGAAAAGGAGAAAGCGATGGGAGATAACCGGAAGAGTAGCAAACGGCCATGCGGAATATGCAGGAAATGGTTTACCCCGCATCCTCGTCTTGGTGATCGCCAGAAAACATGCGGGCAAGAAGAGTGCAAAAGGAAATGGCATGCCAAAAAATGTGATGAGTGGAACAAAAAGAACCGTTCATACTTTCAGGCCATTTACTTAAGCAGCAAGCTTGAGTCTTCGAAGACCCCATCTCAGTCTGACAATCGTCCCCCGCCTTCCTCCAACCCAGATAAAACCGGTCCAATAAGGCCCCCATCCAGCAGATCAACCCCACAACTACCCGGAGATGTAATTCAAGATGTGATAGGGGTTCAACCCCTTATAATCATTGGATATGTAGCCCGACTACTCGTTCGTTCATTTAAAGAAGTGATACGAGCACAACCTGTTGATATGCAAAGGAAACTCGACCGACTACCCCGTGAAGGGTGTTTAAGAAGTGATAGGCTGGGGCAGGGGCCATAGACTATCTTTGTTGCTGGCGGGAGGAATAACTATGGCAGACCAAAGCACAGCAACAGAAACGGTGGAAATACCTTTGGCTAAGATTTCCGAACGATTCGGTAACTTGCGGATCATCAATCCTCAGGCGGATAGGGCCATGCTGCGATCCATGGAAAAGTATGGGCAGATGACGCCTGTGGTTGTCAGCCGCATGGAGCGGGGCCACTATGAACTGTTAGATGGCTTTAAGCGGCTGAGGTCTGGGAGAGCACTTTCGTTACCAAGTCTCAATGCCCGGATTTTGAATTTGGGCATTCGTGCAGGCAAGGTGGCTGTGATGCAGTTGAATTGGATTGGGAAATCGATCAGCAGCATGGAAGAGGCCCTTGTGGTGCATTCCCTTTGTTATGAGGACGGTCTGACCCAGGTGGAAATCGCCACGCTTTTAGGGCGCCATAAAAGCTGGGTCTGCCGTAGGGTTTCATTGATAGAACGATTGAGCGATGAGGTGCAGGAAAACATAAAGATAGGTCTTTTGCCCATCAGTATGGGAATGGAACTGGCGAAGTTGCAGCGCAGCAACCACCAGGAAGCGCTTTTGGAAACGATCCGCAAACACCATTTGACTTGGCGTGAGACCAGAAAGATGGTTTCAGCGCTACAGGCGAATCCATTGAACGACCCTGCCTGCATTCTGAGAAACCCATGGGAGATTTTAGAACCGGAAGATCATGTAGTGACACCCGCCAGGATATCAGATCCCATTGCCAGGGAATTACACCGAAAGCTCGTGACCATGGAGAAGCATTGCCGCATAGCAGGTTTTGCTATAAGTGTCACGGAGTTAGGGCAGTTTTCGGAGAAAGAAGAGGCGTTCCTCGTCTCGTGCTGCAGACAGGCCTTGGGGAGTATGGCGCAGGCAAAGGAAAATTTAATAGAGACCTTGGAGGCGTACGAGTCAGGAGGTGCCCAATGACAACCTTCATACAGAGCAGGGAAGAGCTTGAGCGTCTACTGGTTACCATGAATAGAGAAGGCTGGAGTATCCGTGGGCTGGCACGACATTTTTCCATCAGTCGTAATATGGTGCGGCGAATCTTACGCAAACATCAGGCAAACCGGGATCAGGGTCACGATATTCTCAAGGAGAGTCATAAAGAACGTGCCATCCGGCCCACCAAATTAGATCCGTTTGCGGGACAGATCGATAAACTTCTGGAAAGATATCCCAAAATAACGGGGCAAAGGGTTTTTGAGGAAATCAGAGATGCGGGTTATACCGGCGGTGTCAGTATCCTCAGGGAACGGTTGCGTGTATTACGGCCAACCCCAAAGAAAACCCCTATTATCAGGTTTGAGACCGAACCCGGTTTGCAGGGACAGATGGACTGGAGCCCTTACACCATTGA
>JAUVTM010000175.1 GCA_030601545.1 Syntrophobacterales bacterium | reverse complement strand
GAAGGCCAGATAGAGAAAATCACTTACACCAGCGTGGAGACCGGCTTCACCATCGCCAAGGTAAAGGTGGATGGCCATAGAGGGCTGGTGACCGTGGTGGGAAATATAGCGGCCCCTACGGTGGGAGAGATCATCAAAATGAAGGGCGAGTGGGTGAATCACCCCAGATACGGCGAGCAGTTCAAAATAGCCCACTACGATACTAAGATCCCCGCTTCTGTATATGGCATTGGCAAATACCTGGGTTCTGGGCTTATCAAAGGCATCGGCCCGGTGATGGCCGAGCGGATTGTGGAAAAATTTGGCAAGGAGACTCTTGCGGTAATTGAGCAGCGGGTGGATAGGCTTGCGGAGGTTGAGGGCATCGGCAGAAAACGAATCACAATGATCAGAAGGGCCTGGGCCGAGCAAAAGGAAATCAGGGAGGTAATGATCTTTCTGCAATCTCACGGCGTGAGCTCAGGTTATGCCACCAAGATCTTCAAGCGCTATGGCAGGAAGTCCATTGAGGTGGTCAAGCATAACCCTTACACTCTGGCCACAGACGTATTCGGCATTGGTTTCGTCACAGCTGATAGCATCGCCGAAAAACTAGGATTTGCCAAAGACTCTGAGTTGAGAGCAGAAGCAGGAATCCTCTACGTCCTCGGTCAACTGGCCGAGGAAGGCCATGTCTACTACCCTTATGAACCACTGGTGGAGAAGTGCCAGGAAATCCTCCAGGTGGAGCGGGAAGTGGTGGTCAAGTCGTTCGCCAAAATTGCCCTGGACAAAAAGATTGTCATCGAGGATTTGAACCAGGACCTCGAGGAGTTCCACGAAAACTACAAAGCTGTTTACCTGACGAAATTTCACTTCTCCGAAGCCAGCATTGCCTCCCGGCTGCATGGTTTGATCAGCGCTGCCAAATCGATCAAAAAGATCGACACCGCTAAAGCCATCGACTGGGTCCAGGACCAACTTGATATCATCCTGGCAGAGAGACAGGTGGAGGCGATAAAGGCAGCAGTTGAGGGCAAGGTACTGGTGATCACAGGTGGACCGGGAACCGGCAAGACCACGATCATACACGCGGTTCTGAAAATATTTGCCAAACTAGGGGTAAATATAATGCTGGCTGCGCCCACCGGCAGAGCAGCCAAGCGGATGAGTGAGGCCACGGGACATGAAGCCAAGACTATCCATCGGCTGTTGGAGTACAGCATAAAGAGAGGGGGATTTCAGAGGAACCAGGAACGGCCGCTGACATGCGATCTCCTTATCGTTGACGAAGCCTCGATGATGGGCACCACACTCATGCACCACTTGTTAAAGGCGGTCCCTCCGGAGGCCACGTTCATTCTGGTGGGTGATGTCAACCAGTTACCATCGGTTGGAGCTGGAAATGTTCTGAAAGATATCATCGATTCGGATGCAGCTGAGGTGGTGGAGCTGAATGAGATTTTTCGCCAGGCCCAGGAGAGCTCCATCATTGTAAACGCGCACAGAATCAACAGCGGTCAGCTTCCCATAATTGAGACTCCAGACCGGCCTGACCAGGACTTCTACTTCATCGAACAGGAAGATCCGGATGAGGTTCTGAGGATAATACTGGAGCTCGCCAAAAAGCGCATACCCAGACGTTTTGGGTTTGATCCGTTTGATGACATTCAAGTGCTGACTCCCATGCACAAAGGTGTGGTGGGGGCTGAGAATCTGAACGCGGAGTTACAGAAGAAGCTCAACCCCGGGGAAGAGGGGATAACCCGAGGTACCGCGCAGTTCCGGGTCAACGACAAGGTAATGCAAATCAGGAACAATTATGACAAAGAGATCTTTAATGGTGATATTGGCAGGATCAAGAGCATTGATTCCATAAACCAAGAAGTGATGATCGTCTTTGATACCGGTGAGGTTTCCTATGACTACTCCGAACTGGATGAAGTTGTTTTGGCGTATGCTATATCAGTGCATAAATCTCAGGGTTCAGAATACCCGGCGGTAATACTTCCCGTCTTGACGCAACACTACATCCTCCTCCAACGAAATCTAATCTACACCGCTGTGACCAGGGGCAGAGAACTGGTTGTGCTGGTTGGTACCAAGAAAGCGCTGTCCATTGCGGTGAACAATGATAAGACCCAGAGACGCTACACCTATCTTCGCTACAGGCTGAGTTTTTAAACGCAAAGCGCATAGCGCATGGCGCATAGCGTGAAGCGCTAAAGGCATTGAGCACTAGGGACCAGATAGGATCTTCGGCAGTTACCATATATGGTAGCTGGTTCTAAAGAGACAAAGTGTGCATTAAAGTATGTAATTCTCACTACGGAGTGGCCAGTCTGGACTTGAGGTAACCACTCTTGCACTAAGCACTGAAATTATGCAGGTATGATCAGCGTATGTAGAGTTTTCCTGAATATCAGGAACTAAACATAATTGGCAGAACTGTCAATTCAGTACATATCCTTCGTCAGTACGATATATTGTGCACATAGTTAGCGGATATACTCCCTTTGCTCCTGTCTCATCAAAATTTCGTACGCTTAACGCCTGTCTCCTTTTCTGTCAAGTATATAGGCTGCTATCAGCCCATCATTGTTTACCATGATCTCCTCCTTGATGACTGGTCCGGGTCATTCAGAACCTGCCTCCCGATATTCCGGTGAGCCCTCCGGGGGATATGGCAGCGTGCCCTTGAACTCCTCAATCTTGTCAGCAGGAAAGTTCGGCAGGTAAATCTCGTTGCGCTCTCGCCAATGTTGCACCTTCTCGGAAATTTCTCGAACTCTCTCCGCGTTAAGGCCATCGTCCTTTCCCATATACAAGGTCTGCGAAGGGTAGGCGAATCCAGTTCCGCTGGCCTTGATGATCTCCATGATCCGTAGGAAGATATCCTCCCTGATCCCCAGGAACTCGGCCCAGTCCGCAGTGTTCACGTAAGCTAACACCTCGATGTCCAGAGAATACGCCCCAAAGTTGATGAATCGGACGCGGGGTGTATCGGGTACTATCCGCTCGTGGGAATAGAGTAGCCTTCGAATCTCAACCAGGATATAACGAATCTGATCCGGTGACGTCTCGTAGCGCACGGTGATAACTGCAAGGAGCCGGATTCGCTCTCGTGCGGTTATGTTGTCGATTTCCATGTTCGAGAACGTGGCATTCGGAATTGCAATCACAGTATGGTCTAGCGTTCGTATCCGAGTCGAGCGAATGCCAATCTCTTCCACCGTTCCCATCTTGTCACCAAAACGACAGAAGTCTCCCACGCGCACCGGCCGGTCGGAGTAAAGCACGAGGCCACCGAAGAGATTCTCAATGGTCTTCTGGGCGGCAAGGGCCACAGCGATACCACCCACACCCAGACCTGCCACCAGTGCGGTAACGTTGAACCCAAAGTTGTTGAGGATGGCGACGAAGGCCAAGATTACGACGATAGACTTGACGAATTTCCGGCCCGGTGGCACCAAGGCCGTGGCGCTCACTCGGCCGCGCTCGATCAGTCGCTCATTGGCTACGGAAGAGAGCACATCGGTAACCAGAACTAGCAGCCAGGTCACAGCCACGATCAAAAGTACACTGAGGAGTGCTGAGAGGAAGGCCTTGGCTTCAACACCCAGACCTAGCGACAAGAGCCCAAGGTGAAAGACCAGGACGGCCATCGCCAGACGGATCGGACCTGCGGCCTCGCTGAGCAGTCGGTCGTCAAAGGACGTCTTCGTACGGGCAACTAGCGGCTTAAGGGCCCGCACTGTGACAACTGTCAAAAGCCAAGATGCGACTGCGGCGAGCAGCACGAGCACGAGAAGGCCAATCCACTGCCACAGCACGATATCAAGAAACTGTATGTTGAAGAAAAACTTTGGCAGAAACCGCTCCAACACTCCGTAGCCGAACTCTTTGTACAGCTCTGGAACCTGTGATACGGTGACCCCAGCAAACTTCCAAATGGTGACGCCATCCTCTCGAGGGACACGCTGTAGAAGGATGTCGACCTTGCCCGCCTTCGTGTCGATGGTGCCGAGCCGTTCACGGTACGGGGGTAAGCCATCATTCGACCTCCCTTTGTGCTCCGGGCTCAGTACCTCAAACTCCACCCACAGGGTGCGTGAAAGCACGGTGCGGAGCTGGCGGGCAAGGGTCGGGGCGTCTCCCGGAATACGGCGCAGGTCAAGGTAGTTCGCAGCCTTCTCATAGTCGCCCTCGTGGCAGGCGGCGAAATAGCCTTTCACTGTGCCTTGGGGAGAACCCCGACCAAACTCGTCCACTGGAACCTCAGGTGCCGGGACGGCAGCGCTTTCTTGGGCGGGCGCCTGCTCCGCTCCTAGAGCGCTCCCCAACAGGAGCGCAAAGATGATCATGACAACCACAGCTGTTGCCACGTGGCGGCAAAAAACTCGCCCCGCACTTAAAAAGGTATTGCTCTCATTAATTCCGATTTTCATCGTCTGCCTCCTTTACAACGGTAGCAATCTAATATTAAACCAACCCTCAGACCCTCGTCATAGTTAATGCTCAGAACTGCGTTACATAGCCTTAGCTGTAATGGGTGTTGCCTTGGTTCAGACTAGCTTGAGGATGGGGTAGGTCTAGGTGAAAATCCAATCTTCTGAGAATGATAGGCTAACCTAGAGGATAGCATAAGATCAAGGTGGAATATAGCTGAAGTCTTATGACCAACATAGTGGGGTAAACTTTGTGGCCTGTGGAAGTTTATATCTCTAGACTTATGTTGAGACTTCAATAGGTTAAGATCTGAACATCATATGGTG
>JAUVTM010000138.1 GCA_030601545.1 Syntrophobacterales bacterium | reverse complement strand
TTTCCCTCTCCTGTAAATTAACCCATAATCCATCGATTCCGGATTCTAGCCCGGATATTTCATGAATCACTTGCTGTGACCACGGATATGGCCGTCCTTCCTGGCGTCCTCGGGTGTCGACCCCTGCGACGTACCGTTTAGGTACGCCTCGGAACCAACACCCTGCGGTTGCCCGGTGGCACGCCCATCTTCGTGGTCTCGCGACAGCAATTTATGAGATATCCGGGCTAAGGTAATATGTGTATCAAATATCGATAGTCAAGTATCCGGTATCGACTGTCTTACCTATTCCTCAAGAGGTTTCGTTGCCGTTATGTGAGCCCAACAACCGGTCGAGAATAGCGGCGGCTGCGGAGCGTACAGACAGGTGATTATACTTGGAGACACCTTGAATAGGCGCCAACCGATGGTCTGCCATATCCACCGCTTCGTCGGCCAGGCCCCATCCCGTACCAAATAAAATGAGGAGAGGCTTCCCTCGGCCGATTAGTTCTCTGGCCTCCGAGTAGCTTAAAGTGGCGCCAGTCAGGGAGGCTCCGGTTATCAGTAGTTCCGGCTTTTGGCCACATTCGTTTCTCATGGCGGCGACCACCTCAGCCAGGGAAGCGGCTGGAGTTACCAACTCCAGTGCCATCTTTCTTTCAGGATTGCGTTCGGCCCCGTATCCCTGTCGCCAATGGGCTAGAAGCCTTTGTATCAACTGCAGTTGGTCTTCCAAGGGGGTGACCATGTAAAAGCGGCTCACCCCATAAGTCAGAGCAGCGCGGGCGATGTCATGAATGTCCAGGTTAGTCACCGAGGAAACGATGACCTGGCGCTGACGGTTATACACAGGGTAGTGAAGTAACGCCACCTGGATATTCATCTCAATCTTCCCTTTTCTGGATAGCCTCGGCGAGCAGTTGCCTATCCTCGCTGCTCAGTATCTCCTGCTTCAAAAGGTCCGGCCGTCTTTGCCGTGTGCGCAACAGGGACTGTTGGCGCCGCCAGCGACGGATAGCGGCGTGGTTTCCAGAGAGAAGTATCTCTGGCACCCGGTGTCCCTCAAAAATTTCCGGCCTGGTATAGTGCGGGTACTCCAACAAGCCGTCAACGAAACTCTCTTCCTCTATGGACTCATCACTGCCGAGCACACCCGGTATCAGCCTGGCCACAGCGTCAAGAACCGTGAGGGCGGGCAATTCGCCGCCAGTTAGAACGTAGTCGCCGATGGAAATTTCATCGTCGACGTAGTGGTTGCGAATTCTCTCGTCAACCCCCTCATATCGACCGCAAACCAGACAGACGTGTGGCAGCCTACTGAGCTCAAAAGCGATTTCCTGTTTGAAGATCCTACCCTGGGGGGTCAGAAGAATTACCCTCACAGAAGGATCAGCGGTCCGAATGCTGGCGATGGCGGCCGCCAGGGGTTCAGGTTTCATCACCATACCGCTGCCACCGCCAAACGGTCGGTCATCAGTGGTATTATGTGGGTCGCTGGCGTAATCGCGGATGTTGGTGACCTGAACCTCAATGAGCTCTCTGGCAATGGCCTTGCCAATTATGCTTTCGCGCAGAGGCCCTGCCATCATACCGGGGAATATGGTCAAAATGTCAATGATCATTAGGCTGTTACCCTAATTGAGTTAAAATTCAATTAGGTGTTATCCGTTATTTGTTATTGGTGTTGAGATAAAAATTATTAAAATTATCTCTGTCTATTTATAGAAATACAAAACAGAGGTTGATGTTCTTCCTAATAACCTATAACGAGTAGCGAATAACCTTCGATTGAGCGTTAACGCTCAATCGAGCGGTTAATAAGTCTCCGGAAGATCGACGGTCATCAGCCGCCGCTGGAGATCGATTTTCCGAACAACCTCTTGTGTGGCCGGAACAAGAATTTCCTCGCCTCCTCGGCGCACCACATAGACGTCGTTACTCCCGGTCTCAATGATCTCCTCTAAGGTCCCAAGTTTCTTGCCATCGGGGCTCACCACTTCGAGTCCTATGAGCTGATACCAGTAAAACTCATCAGAATTCAGAGAGGGCAACCGCGATTCGGGCACACAGAGTTTTGCACCCACTAAGCGACGCGCATCCTCCACCCTGCTAATCTCACGACTGAGCAAAAGAAACCCTTTTTGGTGGGGGCGCACCTCTGTAATGGTTAAAGACATCTCGCTGCCATCCACCAGACAGGCGGTGACCTCTTCCTCGGCAGCGAGAGTCGAAAGGATTTCGCCGTAAGGGAGAACCTTCAGGTGTCCTTTCAAACCGTGAGCTTTGACCACTTTGCCGATAGGGAACGGTGGGTCGATGATCATCTCTCTTATTCGATAATTTCCAGCACCGCTCGCTTGCGGATCTTGGTGGATGCAGCATTCAGTATTGTTCTCATCGCCCGAGCAGTGCGCCCTTGTTTGCCGATTACTTTGCCGAGATCGTCCTTGGCCACCCGCAGTTCGATGACAGAGGTCTGTTCTCCTTCTAACTCTGAAACCTCAACTTGTTCCGGGTAATCCACCAGCGCTTTAGCAATCATCTCTACCAGTTCCTTCAACATGCCAACCTCCACTAAGCCAAAGGAGTAAGATGGGTGCTGTTCTGGAAGTCCGAAGAATTCCCCTTGCAAACGGAGATCTCGGCCTTAGGCCGATCCAGCGAGCAAGCCTTTCTGTTTGATCAAGCTCCGCACCGTGTCACTTGGTTGGGCACCTCGGTCGAGCCAAACCCGAAGCCGCTCTGGATCAATTTGCACCTCAGCTGGATCAGTTAGCGGGTTATACGTCCCAATAATTTCGAGGAACTTACCGTCTCTCGGCGCTTCAGAATCCGCAACTACAATCCGGTAAAATGGTTTCTTTTTGGTTCCTTTGCGGGTCAATCTAATTCGTGCAGCCATATTCTCTTCTTACTCCTTTACAGTGAAGCTGGGCGATAGCGTTAAGGTGCCGCCTACTTCTTCCCGAGCCGAAACGGCTCCTTATCAAAAGGGTAGAGGAATACCTCCTCGTGGTAGACGGATACCGCCTTTACCACCCTTACTCAGCTTGTGCAACATTTTTCTCATCTGAGCATAATTTTTTATAAGTTTATTCACTTCCTGCACCGAAGTCCCGCTGCCCTTGGCAATACGTTTGCGGCGACTGGCATTGATGATCATATGATTGCGCCTCTCCTGGAGAGTCATGGAATTGATAATGGCCTCGATGCGTATCAGTTGACGATCATCGGGTTGGAGGTGGCGCAGTTGCTTCATTTTCCCCATACCAGGCAACATCCCCAGGATCTGTTCTAGAGAGCCCATCTTCTTAATTTGCTGGAGCTGGTCACGAAAATCCTCCAGGGTAAAGGAGCCCTTAGCGAGTTTTTCCTGGAGTTTCTCTGCTTGCTCGGCATCGAAGGCTTTCTCAGCTTTTTCTATGAGAGACAGTACATCCCCCATTCCCAGAATGCGAGAGGCCATGCGCTCCGGGTGAAAGGCTTCCAAAGCATCAAGTTTTTCTCCGATGCCGCAAAACTTTATGGGCTTTCCGGTTACGGTGCGCATGGAAAGAGCAGCGCCGCCGCGGGCGTCACCGTCCATCTTGCTGAGAATGATGCCGGTGAGTTCCAGTGCTTGGTTGAAAGCTTCGGCTACCTGCACCGCATCCTGGCCGGTCATGGCATCAGCCACCAGGAGTATCTCGCGAGGGTTGAGCTTCGATTTGAGCTGCTCCAATTCACTCATCAGTTGGGTATCAATATGAAGACGGCCGGCAGTGTCCACAATGAGGATGTCGCAGCCCTGCTGTCCCGCATAACCGAGAGCCGAGACGGCAATCTCCACCGGGTCCATCTCAGTGGTAGCAGGAAACACCGGCACCCCGAGCTGTTTTCCTAGAATTTGGAGCTGATCGATTGCCGCCGGGCGATACACGTCAGCCGGCACCAGGCAGGGTTTGCGGTTGAGGTCTTTGAGATAAAGGGCGAGTTTGCCGGCCGTAGTAGTCTTTCCCGAGCCCTGAAGACCCACCAACATGAACACGAAAGGGGTGCGACCGGTGAGTTCCAGGAGCACTGCCTCACCACCCATGAGCTTTGTCAGGGCCTCGTGAACGATTTTGACCACCTGCTGGCCCGGGGTAAGGCTTTGCATGACCTCTTCGCCAGCGGCCTGCTCGGCAAGGTCGGCGACAAATTGTTTTGCCACCTTGTAGTTCACGTCGGCTTCCAGCAGGGCAAGTCGAACTTCTCGAAGCGCCTCCTTGAGGTGTTTTTCAGAAAGCTTTCCTTGACCCTTTAAGCGTTTAAAAGTACGATCAAATTTTTCAGTCAGATTTTCGAACATAATCCCTACGGCCTCTGATAATTCAAAAAACTCGTAAACGTGTGATTATAGAAACAGTCCCTTACCCTGTCAAGAAAAACTCCTGACCAGGAGTTTCCCCATTAACATTATCGTCGTTAGACAAATGTGGTTTCGCAGCCTTCCCCCTACGGACCCTTTGCCTCCTGCAAGTTTGTCAAAAGCAAGGGAGAAATTGTTACCGTTCGGTTACTAAAAAAATTCTGGACTTTTAGACGGGTTTACCCTATGTTAGGTTGGTTATCGTAAGTGAAACTTTTTACAACCTTCGAGAATGCTCAAATAGGCACCCTTTACACTCCATGCTGGGTAAAGAAACGCGCAAGATTTTTGAGCAGCTCACCATGGTTTCGCAATTGGGGTTGACTATGGTCGGCTCCATCGGCCTTGGTTTTGCCATCGGTTTCTATCTTGACAAGTGGGTGGGAACCCGGGGCATTTTTCTAACACTCTTTATCCTTCTCGGCATCGGCGGCGGTGGTTACACTGTCTATCGGCAGATCAGGGAATTAGGGGACTCTGAATCTGAAGAAGAAAAGCCGTGAGATCTCAGCCCTTACATGTCTTTCAGTTCATTGGCCATGAGCGATTACGCGACGCTAAAGAAGACTCTGATTAACAAAGCTCTGCTGTTATCCTTGGCCGCTGCCTGTATTTTCCTGGCCTTAAATCTCAAATCAGCAGCCAAAGGTATTGCGCTGGGCAGCATTGTCAGCGTGGTGGAATTCAAGCTGATGACGCTGCGCTTGGAGCGCCGGTTTATCCGTCAGGGCAGGGCCAGAGACTATTTCGGCCTTGTTGGTCGATTTTTCTTGCTTAGCATTCCACTGATTATCGCCATCAAGCTCCCTTCCATCAATTTCGCTGCCACGGTGGGGGGCATCTTTGCGGTGAAAGCTGCAATCTACTACCATTTTCTGATAAGTAATCGTAACCTATCAGCTAAGACAGAGAAAAAGCCAATCTAGAACCACTTATCACTGAAGAGCCGCTATGGAGAATATCGGGAAAGTTAGTCATTGGGTTTTCCACCTTGGCGATACCCGGCTAGTGGTAAATAGCACTACACTCGTGATGACCTGGGTGGTCATAGGGTTGGTCTTGGCGTTTGCGTTGATCGCCACTCGCACCCGAGCGATGGTCCCGGGCCCATGGCAGCAATTGGCAGAGTTTCTGGTGCAGACGTTCCGAGAGCTGGTGCGCGAAGCCCTGGGAGAAGCTTATGAGGAGCGTTACTTCCCTCTCATTTGCGCTTTGTTCATCTTTCTGCTGTTTTGCAACTGGGTTGGCGTCTTTCCTGGTATGGAGGAGCCCACCAAGGACATAAATACCACCTTGGGTCTTGGTATCATGGGCTTTTGTATTGCTCACGGAACCGCCATCAAAGTAAAGGGATTGAAACAGTATCTAAAGGAATATTTCGAGCCGATGTTTTTTCTTATGCCGCTGAACGTGGTGGGCGAAGTGGCAAAGATTATTTCTATTTCCTTTCGTTTGTTTGGCAACGTTCTGGGCGGCAGTATCATTATTGTTGTGGTTACACACCTGGTGTATGGCCTGTTATTGCCGCCTTTCTTATACGGCTTTTTCGCTTTGTTTGTGGGCACGGTGCAGGCCTTTGTCTTCACGATGCTCACCCTGGTCTATATCTCCGTG
>JAUVTM010000262.1 GCA_030601545.1 Syntrophobacterales bacterium | reverse complement strand
TCAAGTACGCTTCATCCTCTCCGAGCCTGCGCGCGGCCACATCTGGCACACTCTGACGCGTTTTTCCACAGAGTGGGTTTGTAACATTAGGGTTTACGCAGTCCAGTGTGTCAATAGGAAGTCCCATGGAATTCGAAACGGTAATCGGCCTGGAAGTTCACGCCCAACTATTAACCAACAGCAAGATCTTTTGCGGTTGTTCCACCAAGTTCGGGGCGGCCCCGAACACCCACACCTGCCCTGTTTGCCTTGGTATGCCAGGCGTGCTCCCGGTTCTTAACCGCACGGTGGTAGAGTACACCATACGGCTGGCCCTGGCCACCCACTGCAGCATTGCTCGCACCAGCCGCTTTGCTCGGAAAAACTATTTCTACCCGGACCTGCCCAAAGGATATCAGATCTCACAGTACGATCTACCGGTGGCGGAGCATGGCTGGATAGACATCGAAGTAAATGGTGAGAGCAAACGGATCGGAATAACTCGCATCCATCTCGAGGAAGACGCCGGCAAACTGATACACGACGAAACTCAACCATTCACCTATGTGGACTTCAACCGCACAGGAGTGCCTCTCATTGAAATCGTCAGCGAACCTGATCTGAGAACCCCGGAGGAGGCATCAACCTACTTGAAAAAGCTACGGGATATCGTCCGTTACTTGGACATCTGCGATGGAAATATGGAGGAGGGCAGCTTGCGCTGCGACGCCAATATTTCCTTACGTCCGGTGGGTTCAGAAAGCTTCGGCGTCAAGACCGAGCTGAAGAACATGAACTCCTTCCGTTTCGTGCAGCGAGCCCTTGAATACGAAATCAAAAGGCAGCGAGCAATTCTTGAACAGGGGGGCACAATTGTTCAGGAAACCCGGTTGTGGGACAGCGACAAAGGCGTCACTCATGGCATGCGCGGTAAGGAAGAAGCGCATGATTACCGGTACTTCCCAGATCCGGATTTGGTGCCGGTGCTGGTGACCGATGAGTGGATAGAGAATGTTCGGAGCGAGCTGCCAGAGCTACCTGAGGCCAAGAAAGCGCGGTTCATAAAAGAGTATGAGTTGCCGGAGCAGGATGGAGTTGTGCTCACTAGTAGCAAGGATCTTGCCGCCTACTTCGAGGCGTGTGTGGCTCGCTTTCCCCAACCCAAGAAGGTGAGCAACTGGATTATGGCGGAACTGCTCAGGGAACTGAACCGCGACGATGGAGAAATCGACCAATGCCCTGTGAGCCCAGAGGCACTGGCTGATCTTCTCAAAATGACAGATGAGGACGTGATCAGTGGCAAGATTGCCAAGAGTGTTTTCGAGGAGATGTACGCCACCGGCAAACCCCCCGAAACTATTGTAGAGGAAAAGGGGCTCAAGCAGGTGACCGACGAAGGTGAAATTGGCAAGGTTATAGAGAGTGTATTGACTGCTCATCCCGACCAGGTTGAAGAATACCGTGCTGGCAAAGATAAACTTCTGGGTTTTTTCGTCGGCCAGGTCATGAAGCAGACCCAAGGCAAGGCCAACCCCAAGATAGTCAACGAAATCCTCAGGGAGAAGTTGAGAGAGTAGATTCGTAGTCGGTCACAGGGAAGACGGATTTTCCAATGCCCGGGAGACAATTATCGTCCGTCGTTCGTTGTCCGTCGTCCGTAGCGAAGGGAGCAGAACTTCATTGCAACGGACAACGGACCACTGACAACTGACAATAGTGTAATCTGGCAATAATAAAGTTCGCTCTTCACTCCCGGTGCATCTGTGGTGCATCAAATAATTCCAGATCACAATCCGCAGCCATGTATAGATACCCATTAGCCGAGGATTTTCGAACTGGAGCATGAACTCAATGATACCTACTATTGACTGGCAAGACGACCATGTGGTGATGATAGACCAGCGTAAGCTTCCCTTCAAAGAAAGTTATGTGGTGTGCAAGACACCAACTCAGGTTGTCGAGGCTATTCGTAAGATGGTGATCCGCGGCGCGCCTGCCATAGGGGTAGCCGCAGCTATGGGTCTCGCCCTGGGCGGTCGTCGAATCAAGGCCCAAAACCGTGCCACGTTTGAACGTCACTTTCAGCGTATCTGTGAACAAATGGCCAGTGCCAGACCCACGGCCAGCAACCTTTTCTGGGCCATCGAGAGCATGCTCGAGGTACTAAAAGAACACCCGCAGGCATCGGTGGAGGAGTTAAAAAACCTGCTCCGTCGCAAGGCTGATGATCTTCTTGCCGAAGATCAGACCATTAATAAAGCAATCGGCCACCATGGCCAGATAGTGGTGCCGGACGGGGCAACCGTGCTCACCCATTGCAATGCCGGCGCTCTGGCCACAGCGGGCTACGGCACTGCACTTGGGGTTGTGCGGGCTGCGTGGGAAGAGGGCAAGAATATTCGGGTCCTTGCCGATGAAACCCGACCTTTCTTGCAAGGCAGCAGGCTCACAGCTTGGGAACTGCAACAGGATAATATCCCGGTGACCCTAATCACGGACAGCATGGCCGGCTATTTCATGAGTAAAGGGAAGGTGCAAATCATCGTTGTGGGTGCTGACCGGGTCGCAGCCAATGGGGATATTGCCAACAAGATCGGCACCTATTCCCTGGCGGTTTTGGCCAAAGAAAACAAGGTGCCATTCTACGTCGCTGCACCCTTGTCAACGGTGGATCTGTCGGTTGCCAGCGGAACGGATATCCCCATTGAGGAGCGGGATCCTCGAGAGGTCACCCACAGCCTTGGCCATGCCATCGCTCCACCGGGTGTGAATGCCTGGAACCCGGCATTCGATGTTACCCCGAACCGATTTATTGCAGGAATCATCACGGAGAAGGGCATAGCTCGTAAGCCCTACAGGAAAGCACTGAAAGCCATGAAAAACGCGTAACGCTTAGTGCATGGCGCAGAAGCGTGTCTTCTACATTCCGACGCTATGCGCTCTGCGCTTTGCGCTATGCGCTGACAAACAGGAGTGGAAACCATGGTGGAGAAAGCGAAGAAGATCTGGATCGACGGGAAATTTGTGGACTGGGATGACGCTAATGTCCACATCCTTACTCATACGCTACATTATGGCCTGGGGATCTTCGAGGG
>JAUVTM010000004.1 GCA_030601545.1 Syntrophobacterales bacterium | reverse complement strand
GATGTAATGGCCATTGGAAACTTCAGCAAGTCCAATAGAACCACTGCCTTCGAATTTCTGTAAAACCGTAGCCACTCTCTCCCCAACTCCTGGAGGAACCTTAATTGTATATAGCCCTGTGGGTAGCTGATGACCAAGAATGTGAGGATTCAGCGCTTTGAGAACTCTATAGTGCGTACCAAGGGCGGAAGCCATATCAGCCAGATGGAACTGCTGGTTCACTCTGACTTGTACTGTGTCGTAGTCTGAAGGTTCGTACATCTGTTCTTTTGCCAGATAGTACCCGTAGAGCTGAGGGTTTTCCATGATAACCTTTATGGCGGTGATGCGAAAAATGAAACGCTCAGTCTCCGAAGGAAGGTTTAGGCTATAAAAGTCGTTGACCTTTTGCTTTCTTATTTCTCTTTTGAGACGGTACTCTCCGCAGTTATACGCTGCTAAAACTAGAGTCCAGCTATCGAATGTATTCCGGAGGTGCTTAATATAGGTAAGGGCCGCATCAGTGGCTCGCTCAAAATCCAGTCGTTCATCTATCAGGCGGTTTTTGCGAAGGCCGTAATATCGACCAGTACGGGCCATTAGTTGCCACAGTCCGGAGGCCCCCTTGCTTGAACGGATGGTAGTGAGAAGGGCACTCTCGGCCACGGCAAGGTACTTCAGATCGTCTGGAAGTCCTTCCTCCGCGAGCTTCTGTTCAATGTAAGGGAAATAGCGTTCCGCCCTCTTGAGCCACAGAATGACTTGGGGCCTGTCCCAAACAGCTATAGTGAATTCTCGATCCAGCTTCTCCCAAACAACAGGACTTTCAAGTGGAATCGGCTCGTCGCAGAGGACAATAGAATGAGGAGGGTTAAGCCGTTTAGAATCTATGTGTTTGGTTCTGAGAGCAAAAGATGTACAGGATGGAAGAAGAGCTATGAGGAAGCCGAAAAGTAAAATGCGAGTGGTTGGCAAGGTAAGGTGAGATTTCGCTCCCATAGTCGACTCCATTACTGGCAGGTTTAATGCTCTCCTAATAAGCTAACTAGTGTCCATCCGGAAACTCCGGAAGACGCTAGCTGGAGTTTCCAATTCATAAATGAGCAATTTGCCGCAAGGTCAAGGAAATCAAGGGATTGCGCGGAGGCGTACTTTACGTACGCCGCACAAGAAATCCCGAAGATTGACGTAGAGATTGCGGCAAAGGGCCATTTATGGTTGGAAACTAGCTAGTGCAGAGTTGGTGCCAAAGGGCTAGTGAACATCAAAAACCTCGGATAATTAAGTCCTTAGTACGTTCCGTCCGGGTTCCAGATATCTGGCGGTGTCACTAAATATGGTCAAAGGGCAAAAAATGGATTGGGCAAAAGGCCATATCGGGATTGTGGTCTAGCCCGGATATTTCATGAATGACTTGCTGCGACCACGGATATGGCCGTCCTTCCGGGCGTCCTCAGGTGTCGGACCCTGCGACGTACTGTTCAAGTATGCCTTGGGTCCAATACCCTGCGGTTGCCCGGTGGCACGCCCATCTCCACGGTCTCGCGACAGCAATTCATGAACTATCCGGGCTAAGGATGATGGCTCTGTAGGGAGGAAAGGGAGAGACTATTTTGCCAGTTAGAGGTTTCAGGTTTCAGTGTTCCCCGCTGCCGCTTCGCTTCAGACGGGATTTCCGCTTCGCTCCAACACGTTTCAGCTTCTATGTTTCTTTTTCCTGACACCTGACACCTGAAACCTGACACCTGGTACCTGAATGACACCCGACACCTGAAACGGTGTTTTGCTATCACTGTTCAATGGTGGCTTTTTTCCCATAGGGCCGCAGTCTTACAAGCAACACGGGCAACACGGTAAAATTGGCAATCAGGGCGATCAGCATTGCAAAGGCTGTGAGGATGCCAAAATAGATGGTGGGAACGAATTTGGAGAGGATAAGAATGGAAAAACCGATGGTGATGGTGACCGTGGTGTAATACATGGCCCGGCCGATGCTGTCGTGCGAACGGCGCACCGCGGCTTGGTAGTCCCAGTCCACCTTCACTTCCTTGCCAAAGCGATGCACGTAGTGAATGGTATCGTCCACACCGATGCCGATGCTGATGGCCGCGATGGTGATGGTCATGAAGTCCAGGGGGATGCCCAAACCGCCCATGAGGCCCAGCACCAGCGGCACGGCGACCAGGTTCGGTACGAGGGCTATCAAGGCCAGTTTCACTGAGCGAAAAAGTAGGCCAAACATGAGAAAAATGGCCAGGAACACAGCCCCCAGGCTCAGAATCTGGGACCGAAACAGGCTCTGTAGCATATTGTTATAGAGCACCAATATGCCACTGAGATGCACCTGGTCGTCCGACAGTCCCAACTCCCGAGTCAGGTGGAGACGGATCTTCTCCAGCAGTTCCTTACGCTTGAGATTGACATCCGATTCGTACACCCGCACTGAAAAGCGAATCTGGTTGCCATCCTCTGACAGGTAAGGAGCAATAAGGGCCTGTTTGATCTCATCGGGTAACCGCTTGTAGAGAAGGGCTAGAGTAAAATTATCCGGTAGTTCGCCGCCATTAACCTGTTTTAGCACCTCCATGGTAGTGGACAGGGAGAGGACCTTGCCGGTCTCAACGATCCCATCCAGATAGTCCTGGATAGCATCCACCTCATCCACCTTGAAGACGTTGAACCAGTAACTACTGCCTGTGATCCCCGCCTCTCCCTCGAAGTCGGTATCATCCCAAAGTTCGTCATCCTCTTCCGCAGCAAAGGGTTCTTGTTCCTCCTCCAGAAACGCGGCCGGGGCATCGATCACCACGTCCAGAGGGGTGGTGCCGCCCAGTTCCCGGTCTATGAGATACATGCCCTGATAGATCTCCGTGGACTTATGGAAGTGGTCGATGAAGCGGTTCTCCACCGTGAGTTTTGATATGCCTATTACCCCGAGAACCACCGCCAGCAGGGCTACTCCCAGCACCAGGTTGCCATGGCGCTCGATCAGAGGCGGGAAGAGAGCGGTTACGGCGGTGGTTAAATCCCTCGGTTTATGTGGTTCTCCGGGCTTGAGCAACATAATTGCCGCCGGGAACAGGGTGAAGGTGAATATCAAGGCCACGGTGAGGCTGATGCCCATGATCCAGCCAAAATCGATCACCGGCCGGACGCCGCTCACTACCAGTGAGCCAAAGGCCACCATGGTGGTGATTACCATGTAGAAACAGGGGATGAACTTGCTGCGAACCATCTCCCGCACCAGATAACGCTGCTCTCCATCGGGATTTTGTACATGCAACTCGCGGTAGCGGACGACGAGATGAATAGTAAGGGAGAGAACGAAGATCAACAACAGGGCGAGGAAATTGGATGACACCACGCTCAGACGCCACCCGGCCAGTCCCAGGAATCCCATGGTAACCACGGCCGTGGCAAGAGCGGTGAGCAGGGGCAGAATAACCCAGCGTGGCTGGCGGAAGGCAATGACTAGAAGCAGTGCCAGAACTGCAATCACCCCTATGCCGAATAACCTGATATCGTGGCGGACGAATTCCACCATGTCGGCCACAATCATGGGCTTGCCCCCGAGGTGCAATTCGGCCCGATCCCGGTGCTGGTCCATTATGGCACGAATGCGGGCGATATCCGCTTCCTCTTGCGCCATCAGTTCGGCTTTATAACGCTTGAACTCGGTGGTCAAACGTATGAGTTCCTGCGCCTCCTCCGATGTCAGCTCGAACTCAAGCCGTTTCTCGCGCAACTTATCCCGGCCTTCGCGCAGGTGCTGATAGGTCGGATCACGATGGAAATTCACTCGCATCGCTGTGGTATCGCCATGGGGGCCTATGAGGCGATTGCTATAAAGCGGGCTCTCGCGCAGCTCCCGTTCGGCCAGGGCGAGGTTCGTGTCCGGATCCACCAATTTGCGTATGCGTTCTTCCAATTCCTCCAGGGACACTGGCGGACTCTGAACCAAGGGCACATCCAAGATGCTGATTACCGATTCAACCCGCTTGATCGAGCTCAGGCTATCGCGCAACTTGCGCAGATCGTCCAGAGTCTTTTTTTCGAACAATCTTCCCCGGGGCGTATAGGTGAGGATCAGATAGTCGTCGGATCCGTAGCGGGCCCGGATGTCGTTGTAGTAGCGCAGGTCTTTGTCGTTTTCCAAAACCAGCGAATCGGCAGAGATGTCGATCTTGAGGTCCGGAACGAACCAGCCGAAAAAAGCGGTGATCAGAAACACCAGCAGAAGGGTCGTGAGCGGTTTTCCAAGGACCAGTCTGTCGTATAGCTGTAACGGCGATATTTTCATGGGTTCTCTTTCAACATGGTGAAAATAATATTAATTTTAGCAATGAGGATCCGCTTTCGAGTGTAATTAGTATGTCATGGAGATTTCTTGGCTGTCAAGGCTGCCTAGACACTATCTATGGACGCGCACTAACCCCTGAACCCCTGTAAGTTCTCTTCAAAGTCTCTTCTATGGACGGTTCTTGGCTGAATAGTCTTATCATTTCGTGAGCGGGTGTCTTGCGTTCCTCGAGTAGCTTCTCAATCGGTGCCAGCATTTCACCATCCGGATCACTACCCAGGGCGATTTTAGCGGCATGAACAATTTCTTTTGCCCCCAGGAATACTTGATCATTGTCGAAGCCATCCTGGGCCGATAACTGATGCAACCCTGCGTCAGGGACTACAGCTCTTCCAGAAAGGGATAGATCAAGGACGATCCCTTTGAGTAATGCAAACAACCCTGAATAGAGCGAAAAATCACCACAGCTGTCAAAGGCTTTAAATTCAATCCTTCCAACTTCTGCAGGGAGGCGGGCCTTTTTGGTCAGTGAAGGACTACTTTTCAGAAGTTTTTCCGGCTCATCAATGAACACCATAACAGCAGGTCTTGCTCCTGTTCTCACAAACGTTCTCATGGATAACCCGTCCCATAAATTCCCTTCATAGAAGGGCGAACTATAACTAAATGGAACAACAAATGGGCTGCAGTAGGTGAGCTTCTTGCCTATATCTATAACTCCTTCTGTGGTTTGATCTTTTACGGATAAATTCAAATCGGGGCCATAGGTCAACATTGGAATATGAGCTGTTTGTTTCTCAGGCGAAGCCTGTCTACGTTTAATCTCATACGCATTCAATGGGGGCGCGGGTTCAAACACTGCGTGGTAAGGATTAAAACTGAGAAGGACGGGAGTAAAGCCAAATGAATGTGCAATGTCTGTTAACAGATGAAAGCTCTCAGTAAGTTCTGATATGGTGTCTTTTATACTGGAATGAATCCTCGTTCTAATCTCTATTCCCTTTGGTACACAATCAACAACCGTCTCAGAATCTTCGAAGCGCTCGAACCCTTCAATATACCATCTCTTTTTCTTTATGCCGGCATCTCCAATACGGAGTTGGGGATAATCTTGCGGATAGAGGGGAAGCTCCTGGATGATTTGATCGAAGTCGTCGAATCTGGTTCGTGAAAAATCTGCAAACTTGCCTTCTTTGTTCAGAAAAGCTACTTCATGTTCAATGCCAAAAGAAAATTCCATTTAATCTTCCTGAGGCCATTGATCGATTTCGCGGTCTTCCATAAAGTAGCAGAATCGGTTCCATTCAAACTCTCGTAGGGAGACCGGACATCTGAGTTTGACCTTGCGATCACTAACCCCAATAACCTCCCAGTCACCCTTCCGTGGCCCGGTTTCAATGTGGATTTTTTGCCCTGCCTGAAAGGGGTAGGGTCGAAACATTGCAACTTTGTGGACAGCCATGGATATCACCTCCCAGGTCTTGTTTGGACATAGAAAACGAGGTTTCACTGTTTTAGGTGTCAGGTGTCAGGTGTCGGGAAAAAGAAACATAGAAGCTGACACCCTGTACCTAAAACCCTGACACCTGAACACTGACACCTGGTATCTGCTCAGTTGACTACACAGATGGCCAGGGCATGACCGTTATGTAGCATTTTGTGGGCTTTACTGCCCAGCCCAAACTGGTCGATCTCTTTGGAACCCTTGCGGCCAATTACCAAAATGCCGTAATCATTGCTTTCCAGTTCCTCCAGAATGTCACGAGCAATGCCTCTCTCCTGGGGTTGAATCTTGAAGGTCACGTTCTCTTCAGGCACACCCGCGTTGATTAGCTTCTCTTTACCTTCTACCGCTATTGCCTTAACCCTGTCCTCATATCCCTTCATCCACTGATCAATTTGCTCTTCACGCTCCTGGCGTTCTTTCGCATCTAAAATGCGGGCATCGTCCCAATATTGGGGAGGTAAGGGCGGAGTAACATGAAAGAAGGTGAATCTGCTATCTTTAAGATGGGATAAATACGCAACCACGTGCTCCACCACCCGTCTGCTGATGGACGCCCCAACCAGAGCCACCAGCACGTCCCGAGAAGAGATGCGTGGATCTACAATCCAGAGGGTCCGGTCATCTGCCAAATGGACCAGTTTGTAGGCAACTGAGCCCATCAGCTTTCGCGCCGCCTGCGCGGGTCCACGTAGTCCCAAAGCGAGAGTCTCATAGCCTTCTTCGGCAGCCAATTTCAACATCTGGTAGGCGGGGTCGTTGCACTTGGTCTGGCAGATCGTTTCGATTTTGTGGGAATCGAAGCCGGAGTCTGTCAAGGCTTCTTTGGCTTGCACCAAAACATTGGTCTCTTCCAAGCTACAAACTTTTTCCAGGTGTCGTAATTCTTTGGGACCCAAACCCAGAGCCTTTGATAAGAAGGGAAGATTCGGGTCAGGGGCACCATAGAATAGTGTTATCCTATAATTTTTACTATTTTTCAGCAGACCGCCTACGGCAGTAACGGCTTGTATGGAAAACTCAGAATCGTCTACACCAAATAATATTCTTTTTTCCGTGTTCATAGGTCAAAAACTCCCAGTTGAAAAAACCAATTCGGGCCGAATACATTCTTGTTGGCTGTAATGAAGTTTACTCTTTCACCTTTCTCAAACATCGACTGCAGATACCCTCTAAAATCACCCGTTTGGCGTACACGCGGCCCCATTGTCCAGCTTCTAGAGGAGGTTCGATGTGGTCGAGAGAATCCCAATTAAAATCAGCTATACTCTTACAGTTTGTGCAGAAGAGATGATAGTGGGGGTCTGGATCCCCGCAGAATCTGGCTCGATCTTCGAAGACGCATACTTTGTCAATCAAGCCATAACGTTCGAAAATAGAGAGCGTCCTGTAGACTGTATCTAGAGAGATCGATGGAATTCGGGCCTGGACGCGTTTGTGGATTCTCTCGGCTGACGGATGATCATCTGTGGAGATCAACTCACGAAAGATCTCCAATCGCTGATGGGTGAGCTTGAGCCCAGTCTCTTTACACTTATTTCTAAGGAGCTCTAACTTTTCCTGAACTGCTCGTTTCTGGCCAACATTGGAAGACAAAGGAAGATTCCTCTACTCGATGTTTCACGAATCATGGTCGCGACAGTCGCTCCTTGAAATATCGGTACTAGTTATTGATTCATTCTTATTTAGGAATGATAATGTATTAATTCACAGCGGACAACCCACCTGCCCAGTTTATTCAACATCGAAGGGCGTGGATTCTTTACTTAGGTCCCTTTAGAAGAGTTGTATAATATTATGGCTTCCCCTCTCTTACTTTGTTCTCATACTTCTTTTGAACCGTGCAAGCCTGCTGATAACCTAAGGTGCAGGATTTCTTGGTATCTCTCAATGCCATTTGGAGATCGCCTTTTTTAAAGTGGCTACGACCTCTGGTATAATATGCCCACCCATTATTTGGTTCGAGCTCGATTGCTTTATTCAGATGCCGAACGCTTTCTTCATATTTTCCTTCTTGATAATGAAGCCAACCCAAATTGTGATATGGTTTTGAATAATCAGGCTTCAGTTTAATTACCATCTTGAAATCGGCTATCGCCTCGTCATACTGTCCCGTTTTGAGATATACACGTCCTCTCCCGAAATAAGCTTTGAAGCTACTTGGGTCAATCTTTATTGCTTTGTCAAATTCCTGTAGTGCTCGGTTGTATATCTTTCTTTTGTACAGTCTGCGGCCAGTTGCGAAATGTTTTTCTAATTCTCTATCTATCTTTCTCTGTGCCCATACATCTTTCTTTTTGTCCAGGTACTTCTCTTTGTGGGTGTTTATCCATCTGGAGACGATTGTGACTGGGTCGTCAAAACCCTGCTTCTGAATGGTTTTTACGAGGTAGAGGGCAGAGACAATAAAGACCGCCAAAACGGTAATGAAGACTGCGATGGCCACATCGTCCCTGTGGCCCTGGTCCTTCTGATCACTCATATCTGCAGCCACTCCCTTGCTTTTTTACACACAAGCTCTGCTTCCAATGGCGGTTCCGAGATCTTTTTTGATTCTGCCTGCTCATGAACTAAGCTCCATGGTTGCCAGCGAATAATGCTGACCTGTGGGCCATGCGGTCCCCAAACCCGCGGGTCAGTAGGGCCGAAAAGAGCAATGGTCGGAGTACCGCAGGCAGCTGCTAAATGGGTAATTCCTGAATCATTACCAAGATAGAGATCGGCCTTGCTCATGAGTGCAGCCAGCTTGCCAAGCTGCCAGTTTTCCACGGGAATAGGAGAAAATGGTGCCAACTGAGAGCGCAGGTGCTGAACGATACCTGCGTCGGCTGGTCCTTGCAACAAAGCGAAGCGGATATTGGGGTGGGCCGACAGTTTGTTGATGACACTGAGCCAGCCTGCAACCGTCCATAGCTTTTGTTTACCTCCACTCCCGGGATGCAACAAAACAAGCCGGTCTCCGGATCCAAGGTTCCGGCTGAGGAAATCACGGACCTCGAGAAAATCCTGGTGCGCCGGAGCGATAATCGCATCTGGAGGGGGAGTGGCGGGAATGCCGAGTTTTTCCAGTTGACGGCATTGATAATCATCGACACCAAGACAAAGATCAGGCTCAGGAAAGGGATCTAGTCGATGTGCGGAATTCCCAAAATGGTTTGCAAGATTATCAGCTATTACTTGGCTGGCTGGACGACCAAAAACAAAGGTGCTTTCCACGTGGGGCAGTAGATCATGAACAACTCCGGCCAATTTCCCTTCCGAGCTATAGAGTGATACCCAGCAACGATCAGAACAGTCAAACACTCGCTTGAAGTAGGGGCGTCTTTGGATGATCTCTACGATGGCAGGATGAGCGATAAAGGTGAAATGTGCCTCAAGATAAAAGCGATGAATAGCCTCCACCGCCGGTAGGCTGAGGATAAAATCGCCGATGGCACCCTGGTGGACAATGAGAATGGATTTCATCGCCTTTTGAAAAACCAACTTCTGTGGGAACGATGGGGAGTTCAAGAAGGATTAGGTAGTATCACCTCTGGCTGCCCGCTTTCTTTCAGACCAGCGCAGAATCGCTCCCACGACGCCCCCTGGCTCCGCCTTTTTCTCGGCGGATTGAGAACCACTTTCAGATTTGAGCTTCTCCACGCCGCCACAAGCATCAATAGCTTCCTGGAGACACTCCCGCAGGTGGTCACAACGGCGGCAGTTTTCTTGTGGCTGGATGATGCCGTTTTCATCTCTGGGCATACAGTGTTCAGAAATGCCAAAGCAAGAAGGTCTGCTATCAGGCATATTCTCCACTCTCCACAGGCCGCGAAACTGTGCACCAGGCAAGGCTGAACGTCAGCCCTGTTAATCGATGATCTCAAGAACTACGCGCTTCCTGAGCTTTGCAGAGGCAGCGTTCAAGATGGTCCGCATTGCCTGGGCGTTGCGTCCTCGTTTGGCGATTACCTTGCCAATATCCTCTTTGGCGGTTTTGAGTTCGATGACCGAAGCATGTTCTCCAGCGATTTCACTCACTTTTACCTGATCAGGATACTCAACCAGCGCCTTCGCCATAATTTCAATTAATTCCCTCACCGCTGTATCCTCCATTGCAAGAGACGCCAACCAACTCAGGTATGAATAATCCCGCATCAACGCATGACGGGAAATTAGCGTTGAAGATTTTCAAAATGTCGCCGAAGCAGCGACAGGATCAGCCCATCAGCAAATCCAGATCAGTAAAGAAGCGGTGAAGCAGTCTTTACAAACATCACAAACGAACTATATTCAGCCAAATGCCACTGAGTCAAGTATTTTCGGCTCAGGAGTTCCCCCATTTTTTGTTGGTATGAGTATCTTAAGAATAATTGAGACAAATCCACCTAGACATTCCTTGTGTTTGTTCTGGAGTGACTGGCGGAAGGTCTGTGCCACTTCCGCAGCTGTGGGTGGGGGAGCCCCTGGCCCCGTTCCGCAGGAACGGGGAACAGGGAGGGGGCGCCTTCCCCCGCACTCAGCTGCGCCAGAAGTGACCAGACCGTGAGACTCGGAACGCAAGAACAAATACAAGGAATGTCCTTTCAACCTCGCCAATTGCAGTTAGTCAGGCTTACCGCTCGAGGGCTGGGACATTCCCTCCGCTTACGCTCGGTCTGCTGTCCTTGCCGGGCGCAGGTGCTTCGAGCCGAAGCAGATGGCAGCCCGAGCTGCGGATATTGCCAGCCTCTGCCATATTGGCTGGGTAGGCTGATCAATTGAAATTGGCATAGGCTGGCTATATACGCCGCTGCGGGAAAATCCCAGCCCTCAAGCTCCATCTAAACAGAGCTAATTGCAGATGCTCTTTTCATTTGTAAATCACCAGCAGTAGGCTAGAGGAACTCCATAGTGTCAGTCGTGGCCCATAGCGGTGCACTAAAGAGGCTGTTGTATTGCCTCCAAGAAATCTAGAACATGCATAACTGCATTGAGAAGCACAATCCCCGTGATAAACAAACCCGTGAGGACAAGCGGCAGCAAGAGTGCGAACAAGACTCTGGTCTTTGAGGTCTGGTGAGCTTTGACAAGGCCAACAAAGTACAAAACCAAGGCCCAGGTAGGCATGATAAACCTGCCGACAAATGGTATGACATTGACAAGAGAGGTTGCCCCGGAAGCGTAGGCCATGACCTGAAATGTCGCTGAAAAAGGGCGTCGGGTCGCACGTAGGATTCGCAAAACAAGGTGGACCAGGCTTGCAACTACAAAAATAGAGGCAAGCAGCACGATGGGGGTAAGCAGCACGGTCCCTCCAAAGTGTATGGTATTGTTGAGAGCGCTGCCTTCCAAAATGCCGTATCGAATACCGAGAAGAGTAAACCAATAGCGGCCGATTATTTGGCCCAGAGAACCGTAGACAAGCAGATACACAAGGGAACTGCGTATCCCAGCCTCGTAGTTTAAAGCTGAAAAGGTTACTGAGGGATGAAACAGAATGTTCTTGCTGGTCCGCCAAAAGGCAATCAGGTCGAGCCACGAGGTTCGCGCTTCCCAGTCAACCTTGTGGTGTGGTAGAGGTTGTAACTCAGCCTCAGATGCTGCTGTGGGATCCTGGTGATCGGCAAAGGGCATAGGTGTCTGACAGCGGGGACAATAGAGGGTGTGATCAGCAGCAAGGCGACGTTTTTCTGTGACAGCACCAGTAAACTTGCATGTGGGGCAGCGGATGACCATGGGTGGTTTTCTCCACGGCAAGAGCAAACAAGGGGAGCCAACTCCGGAAAAGCCAAAGAGTCATGCACCGTTAGGCGCATCATAATACCGAGAAGCCAGCAGCATGGAAAGCCTTTTCTGGCATAATCAGGGGACACTGGAGTCCGTAGAATGAATAATGAATGGCTACTGAGCACGGACAACTGACAGCGTCAGCATGCTTTGACAGGCGTGCATGACTATGGTAATCAGGTGGGGACGATACTGGGGTAATGGGTGTCATCTTCAGCCGCACCAATTTAACGGAGTGAACGAATATGGCAGAACAGTTTAGGCGCGCAGCAATAGTTGGTTTGGGATTGAAGGGGGGATCACTTGCTATGGTGCTTCGTAAGAAGCGTCTAGTCAAGGAGGTCATCGGTATAGATACAGATGCGACTGCACTTACCAAAGCGTTACATCGCGACGTTGTCGACCAGGCGGTGGGCGATCTCGAACAGGGTCTCTCCCAGGCCGATCTAGTGGTCTTGGCGGTGCCCACGCACTCTACTTCGGATGTTATGGCCGACATTGCCTCGCATCTCCAGGTCGGAGCCGTTGTGTGCGACGTAGGTCGGATAAAAGGACCTGTGTTGGAAAAAGCCGCAGAAGTACTACCACGAGAAAATCCTTTTGTCGGCTGCCATCCGGTTGTGTTCGAAGAGGAGAAAGATATTGATGAAGCCTATCCTGCTCTCTTTCAGGGCAGGCCCTGTATACTAACTTCAGGCGATCGGCGCGACGAGGAGGCTGTCAAAAGGATTAGAGAAATCTGGGAGGGGGCTGGCTGTAAGGTCGAAGAAATGGATCCGGAGGTTCACGACCGCCTTTTTGCGGTCCTCGAGGATCTTCCCGTCATATTTCTCAGTCTTGTTTGCAAGGCTGCTGGTCAGGTGAGTGGCTATGTAGACGAAATAGACGAGTACTCGAGTAAAGAGCTCAAAGAGATTACCAAACTTGTCGCCAAAGTATCTCCCCACGCAGCAGAGCGGTTTTGGGCGAACCGCAAACCGCTTGTGCATGTTCTTGCCTACTACCGCCTCAAACTCAAAGAATTGAGTGAGGCGCTCCAGGAAGGGAGTCTCCAGGATTTGAAGGCCCTCCTGTAGGTACCGGGCAGAGCGTCATTTTGTATTTTGCGTTTCTCGGTCAATCTTGCGGCAACCATTGCCCACCATAGCCGTGTTTATTTTATTAAAATTCGAAATCCTAATTTAGGATTTGCACAGATCCCATATTTTCGGTTACTGAGATTCTAAGAATGACTGGATTCCCCATCTCTGGGCAGCAGTCCGATGCTTCTATTGTCATCCCGCAACTGGACGACCGCCAGTCCAGACCTCTCATGGCAAAAATGGCACGCATTTTCCGTGAAATTGGGGCCATGAGCGAGGTGAAACGATTCCGCCAGAATCTAAGCCTGCCAGAAGATACCAGACGTTTGAGCCAGCGGGCCTTCCGGCTGTACGATGAGTACCTTGTCTACATCATCGGCAAGATGCAGAAAAAAGGCTGGCGGGTTTACTGTGGGCCTGGATGTGCTGCCTGCTGTTTTAACATGCCTGCCGGAATCAGCAATTGGGAATTTCTTATCATCTATGATCATATCCAACAGGCTGGGCAGTTGGAAAAGTTTTTCCGGAGAAGTCTTGAAAGCCACCAAGTACTCGATCGGGTGAAGAGGCAGTTGATTAATGGAGGGAGTGAGCAACAAATTGAAAGCAGGAGCGAATACGATACCCTCTTGCACAATTACAGTCTGGCGAAACACGGTTGTGCCTTTTTGAATGATGCACAAGAGTGTCTCATTTACTCGGCCCGGCCGTTGGCTTGCAAGATGCATTTTGCTTTCACCCCACCAGAGTTGTGTGATCCCGCACATCACCTTTTTTCTCAAGGGGTTCGTGTCAATCTAAGTCCCCATGGTGAAGTCGAGGACGAACTGAAGCGACTGGACGGACGCCTGAATCTGGCCCTCAGCGATCTATTGGCTCCCGGGCTAGCGGCGCTGGCTGCTAACATAATGAGATTTTCCGCCATTACCTGGCTTTAGCCAATTCACATTTCGCATTTATCATTTCGCATCTCAAATCCCAAATCCCAAGTAACAAATATCAGGGTTTCAGGTGTCGGGTGTCAGGTGTCAGGGGTCATACAGGTACCAGGTGTCAGGTTTCAGGTGTCAGGAAGAAGAAAAATAGAAGCTAAAAGCTGAACACTGAATACTGAAACCTCCATCTGTCCTGGACACTGAAACCTGAATTCTGAGTTCTGGCTCCCGACTCCTCACTCTCTGCCCTATGCTTTTTCAAATTCGAAATTGTCCTTCGGACTCCCACCCTTCGGGCGGGTTCCCAGTTTCGCAATTCGAAATTCGCAATCTCAAGTTTGTCATTTATCATTTGTGCTTTATCATTATTAGTTACTAGCTGTGGAATATCCTTTGAGTATGATCCAAGGCGAAATGAGAAACGAGAAATGTGAGATGCGAAATGATAAATGTATAAAAATCGTTGGTGCCAGGCAGAACAACCTGAAGGATTTGGCCCTAGAACTCCCCAGGGAACAGCTCATTGCCATAACCGGCGTGAGCGGTTCCGGTAAATCAAGTCTGGCCCTGGACACGCTGTATGCTGAGGGTCAGAGGCGGTATGTTGAGACCTTCTCGCCCTATGCCCGCCAGTTTCTGGACAGATTGGACAGGCCCCAGGTGGATGCCATTGTTGGTATTCCTCCAGCCATAGCCATAGAGCAGGGAAACCGCATCAAGAGTTCCCGCTCAACTGTGGGCACAATAACGGAACTTGCAGACCATCTGAAACTGCTCTTTGCCCGGGCCGCTGTACTGCACTGTCAGCAGTGCGACAGACCTGTTCACGAGGATACCCCTGAGACCATCTGGTCTTCACTGTCCAAGGTCCCCGAAGAAAGCCCAGTTTTGATAATTTTTCCTCTGGACATCAAGGGTCGCACCACAGAGGAAACTCATCGCTATTTGTGGCGTCAGGGTTTCCGTCGCCTTTGGCACCAGCAGAAGATACTCCACCTGGATGATGAGTCGATTCCCGATGAAGAGTATCTTGATGTATTGGTGGACAGAACTGTGTGGAGTCAGGAAAATCGCAAGCGCCTTCTCGACTCGATGGAACAGGCGTATCATTTCGGCGAAGGTAAGGTGGCGGTAATATTTCCTCCCGCAGAAAGACATCTCTTCTCAGCAACCAACCACTGCGCCTTCTGCGATATTACCTATCCCTCGGCCTCACCCCACCTCTTTTCTTTTAACAGTCCCTTGGGTGCCTGCGAGACCTGCCGTGGCTTCGGTAGAGTTATCGATGTGGATCTGGATTTGGTGATTCCAGACCAAAGGTTGACCTTGGAAGAAGGTGCAATCAAACCATGGTCAGCAGAGCGGATGGAATACTATGATCTCATGGATTTCTGCGCCGTTGCAGGTATTCCTACGGATGTGTCTTTTAGCAAGCTATCGTCAGCCCAGCAGGATGCAATAGTCGAGGAAAGTGACGAATTCTATGGGGTCCGCGGCTTTTTTCGCTGGCTGGAAACGAAGACCTACAAGATGCATGTTCGGGTTTTTCTATCTCGCTACCGTGCCTACCGCACTTGCGCTGCCTGCAATGGCAGTCGCTTCCAGTCTCAAGCGCTCCTCTACCGCATTGGTGGTAGGAACATCGCTGAAGTTAACCAGTTACCCATCAGCCGGGTTCTGACTTTTTTTCAAGATATGGCGTCAATTTTCGAGGCGGATCCCGCTTCCAAACTGGTTTTCAGAGAAATTATCGGACGACTAACCTACTTGTATGAGGTGGGACTTGGCTATTTGAGCTTGGACCGTCAGTCCCGCAGCCTTTCCGGAGGTGAAGTACAGCGAGTACACCTCACTCGTGCTCTGGGTTCACCGCTGGTTAATACTCTCTACGTCTTGGACGAGCCCAGTGTAGGGTTGCACCCAAGAGACAACCGGAGACTGGTAAAAATCCTCAGGGCCCTGACGCGTCAAGGCAACACAGTAGTGGTTGTGGAGCACGATCCGGAAATTATTCGTGCCAGCGACTACCTGGTGGATTTGGGACCAGGGGCTGGCGAGCGCGGGGGAAAAGTGGTGTTCGCCGGCCCCAGTTCTGAAATCTCCGCGGCCAAAAGCTCGCGAACGGGAGCATATATCACAGGCAGCAGCCGTCCCGCCCGTCCGACACAGAGAAGGAGGCCACGAAAAAATCACTGGTTGGACCTTGTGGGTATCCAAGCTCATAACCTGCGAACCCTTGATGTTCGCATTCCCCTGGGCCTAATAGTTGCTGTTACCGGCGTGTCCGGTTCAGGTAAGAGTACTTTGGTGGAGGACGTGCTCTATCGTAACTGGCTGCGGCGCCAGGGACTCGCCACCGAAACGCCTGGTTACTGCCGCGAGATAAAGGGGTTGGAGTATATCGATGACGTGGTCTTTATGGATCAGCAGGCTATTGGCAGATCTCCACGGGCCAACCTGCTTACCTATAGTGGAGCGTTGACTCCCATTCGGGAGCTTTTTGCCAAAACTGATCTGGCACGGCTGCGGAATTATGGTCCTGGCCATTTCTCCTTTAATACCACAGGTGGTCGTTGTGAGGCTTGTGCTGGACAGGGATTTGAGAAAGTCGAGATGCAATTTCTGGCTGATCTTTATCTGGAATGCCCTGTGTGTAAGGGGCGCCGCTTCAGGGAAGAAATTTTGGAGGTCAGCTACCGCGGGTTTTCCATTGGACAAGTCATGGATTTGACCCTGGCCGAGGCCATGGAACTGTTTGCGGATCAAAATCGTATTATCAAAGCGCTCTCACCACTACGTGATGTTGGACTCGACTATCTCCGTCTGGGACAACCAGTCAGCACGCTTTCCGGAGGCGAAAGCCAGCGATTGAAGCTCGCCCGCTCCCTGGGAATAAAAGGTCGCAAAAACACCCTCATCATACTTGATGAACCGACCACCGGTCTCCATGCTGACGACACCAGATTACTGGTGAAAACTTTGAATCGGCTGGTTGACGCAGGCAACTCAATTGTGGTGGTGGAACATAACCTTGATCTGATCCAAGCTGTTGACCATGTCATAGACCTTGGACCCGAAGGCGGAGAAGAGGGCGGCAAAGTAGTTATCGCGGGCACGCCAGAGGAGATTGCTGAGTCCTCTGCATCACACACGGGTCGTTTTCTTGGCAAATATTGGCAAGGGTTCGAAACTGCTGCTCCCGTACCCGATATGAAAGGAGGTCCAGAGCAGAATGGAGCAATAAGGGTCCGCGGCGCCCGCGAACACAATCTAAAAAACCTAACCTTAGATGTGCCTCGTGACCAGTTAGTAGTGGTCACCGGGGTCTCGGGTTCGGGTAAGTCTACCCTTGCTTTTAATGTCCTTTTTGCCGAGGGGCAACGCCGCTATTTGGACAGCCTTTCTACCTTTGCGCGCCAATACCTGCCAGTTTTCGACCGACCAGAGGCGGAAGAAATAAGCGGTATGCCACCAACTGTTGCTATTGATCAGCGCAGCAGTCAGATGGGGCGACGCTCTACCGTGGCAACGATTACTGAGGTCTACCACTACCTTCGCCTCCTCTTCAGCAAAGTAGGAAAACCACACTGTTCAACTTGTGGGCAGGTCATAAGCGCCATGAGTCCGGAACAAATGACCCGTGATCTCCGCCAACGTTTTGAGAGTAAGCGTTTGATCCTACTTGCCCCGAAAATAATGGGCCGCAAGGGATTTCACCGTCAGGTGCTGGAACGAGCTGTGGCTCAAGGATATGAGGAGGCGAGGATAGACGGTACAATATATTCGCTGAATCCTATTCCAAAACTGGCACGGTTTCGGGAACATGATGTGGAAATAGTCATTGGCAAGTGGAAACGGTTTTCAAAAGATGAAGAGGTGGAACTGGCTGGGGTGGTGGACGAGGCTCTGGCAGTGGGTGATGGCCAACTGGTGGCGTGGGGAGGCAATAAGAACGAGGTATTCTACAGCCGCCGTTTAACATGCGGCCGTTGCCACCTGGGTATGCCCAGTCTTGATCCCAGACTGTTTTCCTTCAACAGTAGACACGGCTCCTGTGACCGATGCGAAGGCATTGGCCGCTGGGGAGATTCTGTTGACGGCGACGTTTGTTCGGCATGCAAAGGTGCTCGCTTGAACGAGACCGCTTTGAGTGTGAGGATAAACGGTAGGAATATATGGGAGGTCTGTGCTCGATCGGTGTCGGCCGCTAAAGAGCTTTTTACTGCTTGGCAGTTCTCTGGACGCGATGCTGACATAGCCAAGCCCCTTGTCGATGAAATCCTCAACCGTCTGGACTTCCTCGAACAGGTGGGCCTGGACTACCTGCACCTTGGTCGCGGAGCAGATACACTGTCGGGAGGCGAGGCCCAAAGGATAAGGTTGGCGGCCCAACTGGGATCCAATCTGCGTGGAGTCTGCTATATTTTAGATGAGCCCACCATCGGTCTTCATCCCCGAGACAACGACAAACTCTTGGACATGCTCACCGAACTGAAGGAGAAGGGTAACACCATAGTTGTGGTGGAGCACGATGAGGAAACCATTCGGAGGGCAGATCACCTCATAGATCTCGGTCCTGGCGCCGGACGATACGGAGGCAGATTGGTAGCCAGCGGCACCCTCGCTGACCTACAACAGACACCCCAATCCATTACCGGAGCGTATCTCAACGGCAAGGGCCGGAGGAATTTGGCTTCCTCAGAGAGAAAACCGTCCTCAGGCAACTGGCTCATGCTCCGTGGGGCCGGGGCACGCAATCTCAAAAATATTGATGTTTCCGTGCCCCTGGGCACATTTACCTGTGTGACCGGCGTATCCGGATCTGGCAAGAGTACTTTGGTGGAGGAGACCCTGTACAAAGCGCTTGCCAACAAACTTACCAAGGCAGAACTTCAGCCTGGAGAGCACCAGGAACTTGCTGGGTGGAAACACCTGGACCGGGTTATGGAGGTGGATCACAGTCCGATCGGCCGGACGCCGCGTTCGGTGCCAGCCACCTACGTGGGGGTTTTGAATGATATCCGGCGCCTTTTTTCTTTAACTCCAGAGGCGCGGGTACGGGGTTACGGACCAGGTCGTTTTTCCTTCAACGTCGCCACCGGACGGTGCCAGAATTGTAAAGGTCAGGGTCTGGTGCGGGTGGAAATGGCGTTTTTGCCCAATGTCTATGTTCGATGTGAACAGTGCGACGGTCAGCGCTACAATAGCGAAACCTTGGCAGTGTGCTATAAGGGCAAAAACATAGCGGAAGTACTTGAGATGTCACTGGAAGAAGCAGCAGAGTTCTTTGGGGCGGTGGGTAAGATCAAACGCTCACTCCGTCTCCTCGTCGACCTTGGGCTGGGTTATCTCAGCATGGGACAATCCAGTCCAACCCTCTCCGGCGGCGAGGCTCAGCGGTTGAAGTTGGCCAATGAACTGGCGAAAAACCATCGAGCCCGGACCCTTTATATTCTCGATGAACCCACCACCGGACTCCACATTGCTGATGTGGAGAAACTGGTGGCAGTACTGCAGGCCTTGGTGGATCATGGTCACACTCTGGTGGTGATCGAACATAATCTGGAGGTGATCAAGGCTGCTGATCACATCATTGATTTGGGGCCAGAGGGCGGTGACGGCGGGGGAGAGGTGGTGGCATGCGGATCACCCAGGGAGTTGTTGGAGCAGACGGAGCGGTCTTACACAGCGCGTTATCTTAGGGACTATCTGGAAGGCGGAAATGGAGCATAGGGCAT
>JAUVTM010000237.1 GCA_030601545.1 Syntrophobacterales bacterium | reverse complement strand
CTGATTCACCCTCACATCCGTGCACTGAGCTGAGAGCACAGTGGCCACCAGGAGTTCCAGAGGGTTGCTGAAATCTAAACTGATTTTGGCCTCAGGATAAGTCTGGTCAAGTATGTCAAGGATTGCCTCCATATCCTTCATGGCAACTCCGGTGAGCTCACTTCGTTCGCCGCATAGAGCATAGCGTTTTGGTAAACAGTAAACGGTGAACGGTAAACGGATTGGGCCATGCTTCTACAACTGTTCACCGTTTACCATTTACCGTTTACGACCTTTTTCCCTATGCCCTATGCCCCATGCCTTATGCTTTCTATAACATAAAAAGTTTTGCCTACATACCCACCCCTCTAAATACTGTTCTCTGCTAAACAGCGGGTTGAGTTTGAAACAGTGGTAAGTACTCTGAATCAGTATTCTGTAGGGCGGGTCTCCGTACCCGCCTAACAGACGTAGATTGACAAAGACCGCACTGCATTGGCCGGTACAGAGACCGACCCTACGAGAGATTTGCCGATCGGGAATATCCTGGATAATTTGTAGTGTTATCTGTCTTTCTTGCTTGACCCAATAAACCAGTTCAGTTAGCATCAGCCCTGCCTTACTTAAACCGAATCGAGTCACAACTCAATCCGGTGTTATCCGTTATAACGAATAACTATCAATTGGGCGTCGTCGCTCAATTGAGGTTAGAGGCTTGGCCATGGAAGCAGAAGCTTTTCCCTCAGAGGGCCAGATTGTGGCTGTCTCCACCAGTCGCCACAAGGGCAAGAAGAAAAACAATCTGCCGGCGTGCGAGTTGGTCAAAGATAAAGGCCTAGACGGTGATGCCCACGCCGGGGACTGGCACCGGCAGGTTAGTCTCCTCGCCATGGAAAGTATCAATAAAATTCGGGGAAAAGGACTTGATGTGTCCCCTGGAGATTTTGCCGAAAATATCACCACCTCTGGACTGAAAATTTGGGAACTTCCAACGGGGACCCGGCTGGCCGTCGGCAGTGAAGCGCTGCTGGAAGTTACCCAGATTGGCAAAGAATGTCACGACCGCTGCGCCATCTATCACCAGGTGGGAGACTGTGTCATGCCGAAGGAGGGAGTTTTTACTCGCGTCTTGCGTGGCGGCATCGTCCGGCCTGGAGATGAAATTCGCGTTTTGCCACAAGCTGACAGTTAACAAATTCTGGAATTTAGTTATTCAATAGTGTAAGATAATGGCTTATAACCTCTCAATTTTTCAATCCCCGAACTTCACAATCTTGCTGACGGAGATCTCATATGCACCTTAATATCATCTGCCCGTTCTGCGACAGAAAACACCCTGTTCCTTTTGATTTCGACGATGTGTATGATTGCGACTGTGGTGCCAGTTACTGGATCGGCAGCAGTAATCTACTCGACAATGAAATGACCATGGTCTCAAAATCCATCCTGCCCGGCGATCTCCTGCGGCTTACTGAACAAGAGGAACTGGGATTGTGCCAAGTGGTGGTGAACAAGGAGTTCGATCAACTTATCTCGCTCATGCAGTCAATGGATGAGACGCCGGAAATGCGTTTCTGTAAATATGACTCCTCCGCACAGCTAGCCCTCGTCTGGATGAAGAGACCATGAGCGTTTCGGATTGTATCTTTCCCCTTCTTCACTGTATTCCTGACACATTCAGCCACTGTTCCACGATGCTCGTATTCCAATCTTCCCATTGCGGAGTGAAGTGGAGCTGACTCGTGGGGACATTCCGGCTCGCTCTCATTTCAATGCCCTGGCCCCTGGCCAATCGCCCCTCCATTCAATTAGCCACCCTCAAGAGTTTCCTCAGACAAAAGGCACCAGAGGTAAAGACCGATTGTTACCATCCTTACCTCCAGGTTGGCAATCTCCTGGGAATTCAGGCTTATAACAATATTGCCAAGCGAACCTGGATGGCGGAGGCCATTTACGGTTATCTCTTGAATCCGAAGAAAAGGGTTGAGATCCTGGATCTGGTTCGCACAGAACATGCTTCCAGAAGCAAAAAGGCTCCTCCAGACCTGAAAACCATATCCAGCCAAATCCATCGTTTGCACCAACGCCACCATTTCGATATGGAATGGTCGTCCTACGATCTCGTCGGCTTTTCCATCTGCCTTTCGCAACTGACCTCGTCCCTCTATATGATCAGGCAGATTCGCGCCCGCCACCCCAGTTGCCGTATCGTGGTTGGTGGTTCCAGTTGTGCTGGTGAGTTGGGTTATTCCCTGCTCGCCAACCTACCCGAGATCGATTTCGTGGTGAGCGGCGAGGGTGAGCTGCCACTTCTCGAGTTAATCAACCGGATCGAAAAAGATGATCTGGAAGGTGATGAGTCATCTGGACTACTGTGGCGAGATGAACAGGGGAACATCAGAGGGGGAGAGCTCAAGCAGCTGCCGGATCTCAAGGAACTCCCGGTGCCGGAATACCGTGACTACTTTCAGGAATTGAGGCGACAGCCCCGCCTTTCCACTTTGGTGCCCAGCCTGCCTATGGAAACCTCCCGGGGATGCTGGTGGCATCGGGTCAAGACGGGCTCGGTGGAGCGAGCCTGCAAATTCTGCAATCTGAATCTCCAGTGGCGGGGTTACAGGAGCAAAGAGCCGCTCCAGGTAGCAAGTGAGATGGAGGAACTGGCGGCAAAGTACGCAAGCCTCAAGTTCTTTTTTGTTGATAACATCCTAGACAACAACAAGCTCTCTGAGCTTTTCAGATGCATCAATGATGTAGAGCGTGATTTTGAGATTTTCACTGAACTCAGGGCATCGGCTTCGCGTTCCGATCTCATCCAAATGCGACGAACTGGGGTCACCCAGGTGCAGGTCGGTATTGAAGCCCTGAGCACGAGACTGTTGCGAAAAATCAACAAAGGGACCACGGCTATCCAGAATATCGAGATCATGAAACATTGCGAAGAGCTGGGTATCCAGCAGCTGTCCAACCTGATGCTCGGATTTCCTGGAAGTGATGACGAGGATGTGGCGGAGACCCTCAACAATCTTAGGTTTGTCCTGCCATTTCAGCCCCTGCGCAAGGTACGCTTCTGGCTGGGCCAGAACAGCCCGGTTGCCCTTCACCCAGAAAAGTATGGCATTCGGAGCATAACCAATCACCCGCATTATCAGAGGTTGCTTCCGGATTCCCTGGCGGACTCACTCTGCTTGATGGTAAAGACCTACGTGGGTGATCGGACCAGACAAAAGAAACTTTGGCGCCCCGTTGCTCGTGAGATTGAACGTTGGCAGCAACGGTATGAATCACTGCGCCGGCAGCATTTTCAGACACCCTTACTGAGCTATCGAGACGGAGGGGATTTTCTCCTGATTCGCCGTCGCGCCGAGGGTTCTGAGATGGAGACCTTTCGCCTGCGGGGATCCTCCCGCGCCATTTACCGCTTTTGCGAAACACGTCGAACCTTAGGAGAAATCCGC
>JAUVTM010000139.1 GCA_030601545.1 Syntrophobacterales bacterium | reverse complement strand
GCGGACTGGTATTCGGCTATTTTCCTGCGGGCCACCGGGTGCTGTCTATTCTGAAACAGGATCTCCTGGTAGGCGTGTCGGGCAAGATCGCTCTGACCCATCTCTTCCAAAATTCTGGCCCGGTTCAGGAGGGCTGCCTCATTTTTCGGTTGCAAACCGAGGCACTGATCAAAGTAGTGAAAGGCCATCTCTAAATTCCGAACGTTCTTACCGTAGGTGTGAATCCATCCGAGTATATTGTAGATGACCGCCTTATGCTCCACCACATCCAGAGCTTGTTGGCCGATCTCCAAGGCTTTGAGGTCGATGTTATCGTCGCTATTTGAGTCTAACATTGAGATGTAACTACGCAAAAGTACGATAAAAATCCACGGCTCAGGCATTGCGTCCCGGACGGTGCTCTCGATCTTTTCCAGAAGACCTTCCTGGAGCGACACGGGCATTGAAGACATAATCTCGAAGTTGACGAATGAGGTCACCTCGTACACTGGTATCTTTTGACCCAGTCCCTTGAAAACCAAACTCTTCGGGTTACTGAAGGCCACATTGATTTGACTGTTTTGCTGGCATCTTTTGTAGAGGCTGGCGCCTACCATGATCTGGTAAACGTTGCCCTCCCGTGAGGCGGATTCGATACGCTTGGTCAGGTTAATGGCATACCCTTCAATATTGGGCTCCGCCTTGCCTATCTTCACCCGCCATGGTCTGACATCTTTGATGACCTTGCCACAATTGATGCCCACGCCGATACGTGAAACCAACCGCTGTTCGCTCAGCACTCTTTGATTAAAGTTTGAGGAAAGCCAGGCAAGTTTGATTTTCGTAGCTATTAGCAGAGCATTGCGGATGTCGAAATCCATGTTTTCAGAATAGAGGAAAACTCTCAGTTCATCGCCAGAAATTGACCATTCCGAATCAATCCCATTCCCTTCGTAGCCGAAATAGTCCAGGTGGTGGGATACGACTTCAAACATGGTATCCTGGAAAACCCCCAGCATGTCGTCGTATTCCTGGAGAGTAAGGTTCTTGGCCAACTCCGTGGAATTCATGAGGTCGGCAAACAGGATGGTGGCGTTGCTCTCATTCATGGGCTATAGCTCAAGATCAATTGTGCTCTCTCTGATGAAAGTCTTCATTTGTTGAATTTCCACTGCAAATCCCTCTACCTCCTTTACCATTCTTTCAATCTCGCTCTTACCGTCTTGGACCGCTTTTTTCACAGCGCCATGGGAAGAATTGAACTTGGCATTGGTATCATCTATCGCGGCTTGCAGCGGCCCCACCTTGTCTTCCAACTCTCGGCGAAGCGCCTCACTTCTCTCAATCATCGTGTTGGCTCTTTTGGATAGTTCGTTAACCTTGCTTGCCAGAGGCTTTGTCTTCTCAAAAAGCATTTCCGTCACTGCGTTGGCCTTGTCTTCCAGGTTTGTGAACACCTCCGCTTGATTGTGCTGAAGAGTGACAATATTTTTCTCTAGCTCTGCCATTCTTTTCCTGGTCCTATGCTGAACGGCGAACTCATAGAGCAATAGCAAAAAGACAACAATCCCCAGACCAAGGTCAATATAAAGCCCACCGGTAGGCAGCTCACCAAGTGTCATTTAAGCACCTATTCCTCTCTGGCCAACTAATCACCCATGCATACCGTCTTCTAAATTACCAACAGCCAAAGCATAACCCGATTGTCCGACTGCAAAGAAAAACACCTTCAAAAAACGTGCCAGCAATCTCTGATAGTCATCAGCACAGTTCACATTCTCCCTCACCTTCCCAGGTGATGGCGATGGCTACCACCAAATCATAAGGGTTAAAACAGGAATTTTGTCTGGAAGGAGTGTCAATAGGAGAGAAAAGCTATGGAGAGGATCCCTTACTCCATAGCCTCATAGAAACTGGGGGCCTCCCGCAGTCGCTGCACAACCCGTTGCTTGCCCACCGCGGCGAGCACGTCAAAAAGACCAGGCCCGGCGGCTTGCCCCGTAACGGCAGCCCGGGCGCCGTTGATGAGAATTCCCGCCTTAACGTCCAACTCGGTAGCCAGCCCACGGATGGCCTGTTCTACTGAATCAGGGGTGAACTCTGCCAGCGGTTCCAGCCGTTCCGCCATCAAAGGCAGCCATTCCTTGAGGTTGTCGTGTTTCAGGATGTTCTTGCGCACCACCTTTTCTTCCATGGGGAAAACATCTGCAAAGTAAGGTCGGCCCAAGTTTGCAAAGTCCTTGGTGGTGTGGTACCGGCTGCGAATCAGGTCCACGGTGGATTCAAACCATGCTTTCTTGTCACCGGCGAAGGAGGGACTCCACAACCCGGCTGCCTCCAGTTCCGCCTGCACGTAAGGCAGCAACTCATCAAGTGGCATGGTTCGCAAGTAATGGGCATTTATACTTATTGCCTTGGGATCCGTGAAGAATTTGGGGTCGTCTTTACGAATATCGAACACGGAGTTGGCGCGATTGATGCCTTCCAGGGAAAAAGCATCGATGAGTTCATCTTTGGAAAAAATCTCCCTATCATCAGAGGTGGACCACCCCAGCAGAACGAGGAAGTTCACCAGAGCCCAGGGCAAGAAGCCCCGCTGGCGATAGTATTGTACGGCAACCATTTCACCATGAGTCCGTTTGGAGATCTTGCGCTTTTTGGGATCCAGGGTGAGCGGCATGTGGGCGAACCGGGGCAACTTCTCCCCCAAGGCTTCGTAAATCAAGATCTGTTTGGGCGTGTTGGCCAGATGGTCTTGACCCCGGATCACGTGGGTGATCCGATCGCGGATGTCATCCACTGCATTGGAGAGGACGTAAAGGGGAGATCCGTTTGAGCGTACGATGACGAAATCTTCAATATCGCGGTACTTCTTCTCAAGTATCCCGTATACTGTATCTTCATGAACCACCCCTCCCGGACCTCGAGGCACCTTGAAACGAATCACATAGGCACACCCCTCGTCCTCCAGTCGACCGATCTCCTCAGCAGAGCGATTGCGGCAGGTCCCGTCGTAATGATAGTCATCCTTTCTTTTTCTCGCCTCTTCCCGCTTGCGCTCCAACTCTTCATGGGTGCAGAAACACTTGTAGGCATGCCCGCTTTCCAGAAGTTTCTGGGCGGCCTGGCGATGATCGCTCGCATAGGCCGACTGGAAATAGGGCCCTTCATCCCAGGTTATCCCCAGCCAGCGCAGCCCGTCCAAGATAGCCCCTACGGATTCCTCTGTGGAGCGCTCAGCATCTGTGTCTTCTATGCGAACAATCAGCGTGCCCGCCGTCTTCTGGGCAAAAAGCCAGTTATAAATGGCGGTCCTGGCTCCGCCGATGTGCAGATATCCCGTGGGACTTGGTGGGAAACGTACGCGGACTCCCTCCATATTACTATCTCTCCTTCTCTGCCCGGATATTTCATTGAGCTCCAAACTTCAAATATCACTCCTATTCAACATCGAAAACCTGGTCCATAGGGCCAGGTCAGCGTTGAATGGCTTTGCCGTGAAAGATTGCGAGCCATCTTGGAGTACTGGAATATTGGAGTATTGGAGTGTTGGCAAAAGCGAAAGCCCTAATTTCAATTTGAATTTGGTCCTTTCATTACTCCATTACTCCACCACTCCGTCACTCCAGCAGATTGCCGCACGGGGAAACACCATCGAAGCCCCCTCAGTGGTCAGCCCAACGCCGGGTCCTTTGAGCCCGGATTCTTTACAATCATACCTTAATACCTTTGATTCACCAAAGAAATCGCATTTTCCCGTTCTATGAACTTCTAGCCAGCCTTCTCATCCCCCCGCAGCGCAGTGCAAATGCTATCCGCCAATTTATAACTTATACCTGGAACTTGGCTGATTTCCTCAACCTGGGCTTCTGCCAACCGTTTTACTGAGCCGAAATACCGGATCAGATCCCGACGTCTTTTGGGCCCGATTCCGCGAATCTCGTCCAAACGAGATTGAAGGGTGCGTTTCCGGTGGCGTTTCTGGTAATAGCTAATTGCAAAACGGTGAGCTTCATCACGCAGTCGGCCTAGAAGAAAGAGCAAAGGGGGATCTTTCTTCAGCTCCAGCGGATTTTTTCTGCCTGGCAGATAAAGCCTGTCAGTGGCATTTGCCTCAGCCTGCGTGGTGGTCCTTGGTTTTTTTGCCAGAGCCACCACGGGCACAAGATCTGCCAGCTCCAGTTCTCTCAAGACTGCCAGTGCTTGATTTAGCTGTGCTTTTCCGCCGTCCACCACCAGCAGATCCGGCAAGGCCTGTTCCTTACGCACATCGGTAAAGCGGCGGTTTAGCACTTCAGCCATCATCGCTGTATCGTCGATCCGATGGACGGTCTTGATGCGATATCGGCGGTAGGCTGATTTGTCCGGTTCACCATCCCGAAAAACCACCAATGAGCCCACTGGAAACTTACCCCGAAAATTTGAAATATCGACACATTCCAACCGATGCGGGATGGATTCCAGACCCAACCGCTGTCGTAGCCGGTCCAGAGCTGGAATAGGATCGGTTGCCCGTGTCATCTCACTCATCAGGTAGTTTGCCGCGTTGTGAGCAGCCATGGCGAGCAATTGCCGGCCTTCTCCTCTTTTGGGAAGCCGTACTCCTACTCGTTTCCCTTTGAGGTCTGTGAGCCACTCGGCCAGCAATTCCTGTTCCAGCAATGGTTCACTTATCAATATCTCTTCAGGGATCGACTTGCCCTGTTCGTAGTACTGCAAAATGAACGCCCGTACCACCTCAGAAAAGCTACTCTGCGGTTTTTTGAACACAAAGCCACGACTTCCCACCATGCGGCCACCTCTTACGAAGAGTACCGCCAGCCCAAGGTTTTCTCCGGCCTCGTGTGTGCCGACAACATCCTGATCGCGAAAACGGGCTGACACCATCAGCTGTTTTTCCAGAGTTTTCTCCACCGCATTGAGACGATCCCGGTACATGGCGGCCTTTTCAAACTCAAGTCTGCCCGCAGCTTGCTCCATTTCCTGCCGCAATCTCTTTTGCAGGTCTTGAGTGCGGCCTTTCAAAAAAAGCACGGCCTGCTCAACCACCGGACCATACTCCTCAGGTGATATGGCGCCGACACACAACCCAAGACAACGACCCATTTGATGGTTTAGGCAGGGTCTGGCCCGCTGACGAAACTTGGTGCCACTGCACTGGCGCAAGGGAAACATTCCGTGCAGCACTTTGAGTGTTTGCCGCACAGCGTTCGCTGAAGCGTATGGGCCGAAGTACAGAGCGCCGTCCTGGCGAAGGCGCCGTACCAGTGATAGCCTTGGATATTCCTCCTTCGGGTCCAAACGCAGGACCAGGTATCTCTTGTCGTCACGGAGTATTACGTTGTATCGAGGCCGATGCCGCTTGATAAGGTTTGACTCGAGAATCAGTGCCTCTTTCTCTGAACCGGTAAGGATGAATTCCAAGTCGGAGATTTTGGAAATCAGTACCCGGGTTTTTGGTGACTGATGCTCTTTGTCCCTGAAATAGGAAAGCACACGTTTGCGCAGATCCTTTCCTTTGCCCACGTAAAGGATATTGCCTTTGGCATCCTTCATAAGATAGACACCGCAGCTTGAAGGCAGAGTGTCCAATTTATCCTTTAGGTTGTCAGGTATGGTCATGTCATTCTGTCCAATTACCACTGAGAGTAAAGTGCGAGACGAGCGAGACGCGGAATACAGAGCGTCAATTGGTTGACTTGTCAAATCGCCAAATCGTTGAAGTCGTAGAAATCGTAGAAGCCGTAGAAGCCGTAAAAATCGTTCAAGTCGTTAAAACCTTTCAAATCGCAATCCAAATCGCGGCTAAAAGCCGCTCCCACAGTAGAATCTCTGTTTTCTGCCTTCTGTCCTCCTTGTCGCGGCGTAGCCCGTAGGGCGAAGACGGATGATCTCTGATTTCTGCCTGCTGCCCGCTGCCTTCTGCCAGCTATATTCCCCTGTGCCTTAATAGACTTCCAATCGCTGTTTTTTTAAATCCCGTAT
>JAUVTM010000318.1 GCA_030601545.1 Syntrophobacterales bacterium | reverse complement strand
ATATGTCCAGAACTGCCCCGTTACGGGATCCTCAAAGGTGTCGTCCCACTTCGGCCAAGCATATTTCTCGCGGACCGGCGCGGGAGACCGCAGCAGCGCCCGGCGCGCGGTGAGGGCCGCGGCGATCTCGGGATGCAGCTCTTGGGCGAGTGCGGCAATCTTCTCTTCCACATTGACTTCTCGGCCGTTTATCGTCTTGGTCCCGAAGAGCCCTGGGAAGCTCTGGAGAATGTCCTCGCGGATCATGGCCTTGGGGACACGAATTTCTGCCGATGCCGAACGCTCCGTGTCTGTGCTCATTGCCGTCTCCTTGTCTTTATCTGTTCATCGGGGCGTAAAATCTAGATGACATTATAAAATAAGAACCCGCTTTTGAATGTTTGTCAAGTGTCCCTAAACCCGGATAATTCATGGAACCCAGGATAATGATGGGTGAAGTCTCGGAAGGCATGTTGTTCGATATCGGTTACGCAGATGGAATTATTCCCGCTCTGGCAGTTCCGGAAAAGCCGGGTTTACAATGGTGCGAGGGCAGGATGACTGGAATTAGAACCCATTATCTATTAGGATATGCGGTGTTGAACCTAAAACACGGGGCATGGAGACGATGGATCACGAAAATCCGAACTACTTGACGCCGACTGAGATCATCGACAGCAATCATCCCAAGATCCAGGAGTACGCCACTCAAACAATTGGCGGCTGTAGTGATCCGGTGGAGCGGGCGGTGCTACTCTACCTGGCTGTGCGTGATGGGATTCGTTACGATCCCTATACCCCCTTCCATCTGCCGGAGCATTATCGAGCCAGTGCGGTTCTCGATCGAGGTCGAAGCTTTTGTGTACCCAAGGTTTCTCTGCTCTGCGCTTTGGGCAGAGCCTGTGACATCCCGTCACGAGTTGGCTTCGCCACGGTAAAGAACCATTTGGCCACCAGGCAACTCATTGATTTTCTGGGGAGCAATGTCTTCGTTTACCATGGTTTCGTGGAGTTCTATTTGGAAGGCAAGTGGGTGAAGGCGACCCCTGCCTTCAACCGGGAACTCTGTGAGAGGCACCAGGTGGAGCCGTTGGAATTCAATGGGCGGGAGGACTCCCTTTTTCACTCTTTCAACCGGGAAAACAAGAAGTACATGGAGTATGTGGAATACCACGGCACCTACGCTGATATCCCAGTGGACGCTATAGTAGCCGCCTGGAAAAAAAAGTACGGCGAAGATCAGGTGGAGGAGTGGATTGAGATGTTTGCCCAACGGGAAGGTACTCAGTTTGCTGATTTTGATAAAGAGGATGTCTGGGAAGGATGAAAAACTGACCCTGATTGGTGTAAATTAGGTGCCATATTACTCCAAACAGAGCAAGAAGGTGATGGACTGCGGACACTCAAAAGGTGGGAGGAGCAGTAATAATGGTTGACTACTTCGTGAATGTTCACCCAGTGTTTCAGGCTTTTCTTGCGACGTGTTTCACCTGGTTTTTAACAGCTCTTGGGGCAGCAGGGGTTTTTTTCACTCGAACAGTGAATAAAAAAATACTTGATCCCCTGCTCGGTTTTGCCGGAGGGGTGATGATTGCCGCTAGTTACTGGTCTCTGCTCGCCCCAGCCCTCGAGATGGCGGAACAGCAAGGTCAAATTGCCTGGGTCCCGGCTGCAGTGGGCTTTCTGTTGGGAGGAGTGTGTCTGCGGCTTGTTGATAGACTTTTGCCACACCTCCACCTCTATGCTCCCATCGAGGAAGCTGAAGGAATCTCAACTACCTGGAAGCGGACTACTTTACTCGTTCTGGCTATCACCTTGCACAATATCCCAGAAGGTCTGGCCGTCGGCGTTGCCTTCGGGGCTGTAGCCCACGGTCTACCCGCGGCTACCCTTCCTGCGGCCATTGCTCTGGCTGTAGGCATTGGTTTGCAGAACTTTCCAGAGGGGATGGCAGTTGCCATGCCATTACGGCGGGAAGGGGTATCCAGGCTAAAAAGTTTCTGGTATGGGCAACTCTCTGGTATTGTGGAGCCCGTTGCCGGTGTTATCGGGGCTGCTGCGGTTCTCGTTTCGCGGCCAATTTTACCCTACGCCTTGGCCTTTGCCGCTGGAGCAATGATTTTTGTGGTGGTGGAAGAGGTGATACCCGAATCCCAGCGCGGCGGGAATGCGGATTCGGCTACCATGGGGCTCATGGTAGGGTTTACGGTGATGATGATACTTGATGTGGCCCTAGGCTAAGGCAAGGAGATCTTAGATTTTAGATTGCAGA
>JAUVTM010000146.1 GCA_030601545.1 Syntrophobacterales bacterium | reverse complement strand
GCCTTGGCATGTAATACGGGTACTCCGGGAGGCGGAGACTTCGGCCCCCAGGCACGCTACCAGTCTGCGCCCTCCCCGTCGGGTAAGGAGGTCACCCAGAATCAGGCCTACGACATCCTCTCCGGCCATCTGGCCAGATTGAACCCAAATCTTGAGATTGGTAAGGGCGTTGACGCAGGCTCCTACTTTGAGTTTGATGTTCGGGTCGATGGCAAAAGAGTGGATCGTCTGGCGGTGGACAAGAAAACCGGCCTGATCAGGCCAGTGAACTAGTCCTTCGATTCATAAATTGAAGCTCCCTGCAGTCCTCTGAGGCGGATGGGGAATGCGGTCGCTGTGTGTCTTCAATTCAGAATTTATTAACCCAGGACTAGGGCTGATTTAGGCAAGGCATTCGGCTTGAACCTCAGATAACAGCTAATTTCGGTAGAGCAATGACAAAGCGCACAAGAAACAGAGACTTTTTCTACCTCCTTATACTTATTGTCGTGATGGTGGGACTTCCCTGGGCTATTCAGGCCTATGACAGCCACCTTTGGAGGACCAAAACACCCGCCGGGGCCAAGGTCTTCAACCTGACCGCCCATTCTAAATTGGGTTGGTTATCCGGCAAGGTTCATGGATATGATGCAATCACGCTATACAGCAAAAACAAGCACGCGCGCAACCTAACGCTGGAAGTGAAAAAGGGCGATCTGGTTGTTTTAAAGATAACCAGCAGCGACGTGGTGCACGGTTTCAGCCTAAAAGACTTTGGAATCTTTATCGAAGACGGAATCCGTCCCGGTAAGGTGGTCTTGGCGTCCTTTAAGGCAGACAAGGTCGGCACCTTCACTTTCAACTGCAACATTATCTGCGGCGACGAGCACAAGAACATGCAGGCCACCCTGGTGGTGACGGCCTAGAATTTCAGTCCACCAGGGATTAAAATTATGTTCGAACAGCAGCAAGACGTCGCCGCAGGGGATGGAAAGTCTCTCCTTACTTCTCGGTAACGTCTACCGAATTCTCGGAGAATCTTATGGCAAGACACAAGAAGATCATGGTGTTGGCCTGTGCCTTTATGGTCATTGGTTCGGTTGCCTATTTGCAGCGGGCCCAGGGGAATCCCGCCGACAAGGACCCTGAGAAGGCTAGTGCTCCCATTGCAGTGGGCCGGGCAGTCTCGCCTTACGGCCCTCTGGCCGACGCCCGTGTCAGGCTGCCGGGACAGGATGACTTCACCCTTACCGACCAGCAAGGCCACTTCACGCTCAAGGGCCCCCGGCCCTGGCACACTCGGCCCATGGTTACCGCTGGCAAGGAAGGCTGGTTCAACAACGGTGCCCCTTTGGGCAGATTCGGGCTGGTTGGCGACATTTCACTTCGGCCAGTGTTCCTGGCCGACGACCCCAATTACCGCTTCAATTCGCCCAAGGTCTGCTTTAACTGCCACAGCAAGGTAACTCGCATCTGGGATAAGTCAAAAATGGCCCACACCACCGCAAATCCGAAGCTCTTAGACATGTACTACGGCACAGACGCAGAAGGTAATCCGGGCCGAGGTGAGGGCTATCGACTGGACAACCCCAGGAGCAATGGCAACTGCGCCACCTGCCATGCCCCCTCTGCCGCTGCTGCTAGCCGTTGGTCTTTGGACTTGAAAGAGGTGCTGAATTCGCCACGCACTGAATGGGAGGGCGTTAGCTGCGAGTACTGCCACAAGGTTAGGAAGGTGGTGCCAGATCCATCGACCCCGAGCGGGGCTGCCGCTATCCTGGAAAGGCAGGCGCCCAGGCGCGGGCGTTCCATCCTGGTTTTCGGCCCTTACGACGACGTGGTGGTCCCGCCCATGGCCGCCTCCTACAGCCCTCTGTACGATTCGGGCCGCTTCTGCTCCACTTGCCACAGCCACCTGAAGCGCTTGGGACCTGGTAAGACCTGGGACCGAGGGAAAATCTACTCCGACGACGAGTGGGCCGGTTTCGGCTTCGAGAACAATACCATCCTGCCCATCCAGACCACCTACCAGGAGTGGAAGCACTGGCAGGAAAGCCTGCCCGCCGAAGACCCCAACAAACAAAAGAACTGCCAGCAGTGCCATCTGAGCTGGCAGAAAAGACTTCTGCCCTATGAAAATTTCGTGGTGGACGGCAACGCTAGGCGCATGTGGGGCACCTACCGTTCGCCCCAGCAAATCCGGCCGCATCACTTCGAGGGCGGCACCAAAGCGCAATTGCAGAATGCGTTAGCCATGGAGATAGAGGGTGAAACGCAAGGGAATGAGCTTTTGCTCAAGATTTACATCTCCAACACCAACGGCGGCCACTGGGTGCCCACCGGGGAACCCATGCGCAGCGTACTGCTTTTGGTGGAGGCTCACGATTCCGAGGACAAAGCCCTGAAGCTAATTCGCGGCAGCCGCTTGCCCGACTGGGCCGGAGTAGGCCAACTGGGAAAGGGTGACTACGCAGGCCTGCCCGGGGTGGTGTTCGCCAGGGTCTTGGCCGACGAAGCAGGCAATCTGAACGTGCCCTTCTGGCGTGCTTCTAAAATTGCCCTTGACACTCGCATACGGCCTAAAAAGACTGTGACCCTGGAGTTTGTCTTCGCCCTGACGGACCCTGAAGACGAGCCCACCGGCGAGGCCATTCTCATCTACCGGCCTGCGCCTAGATCTATGGCCAAAGCAAAAAAGTGGCCATTGGAAGATATCCCAATAATTAGTAAAGCCTGGTAATCTGAGGAATAGTTGCGATGAAAAGACATGCGAATATTGTTCTAGTTTTGGCCTTCAGCCTGCTATTGGCAACCGCTGGCAGAGCCCGGGCCGGCAATATCGTCGGCGTCGTGGAACCACAAGGACTCCGCTCCGCGGAAAACATTCTCGTCTATGTAGTGAAGGTACCCACCCTGTCTGTGGACACCTCTCAGGCTAGATACTTGATGGACCAGAAACAGCTGACCTTCATCCCCCACATTCTGCCCGTTTTAGTTGGCGCCAGGGTAGATTTCCCCAACAACGACGAGGTGGCTCACAACGTCTTTTCCCTCTCCCGGACCAAGAAGTTCAATCTAGGCAGCTACAAGCCCGGTGGGAGCAAGACGGTGGTCTTCGACCGGCCCGGGATGGTCGATCTCCGCTGTGACGTGCACCAGGAGATGAACGCTTATATCCTGGTGCTCAAAAACCCCTATTTCGCCGTCACCGACAAAGAAGGGCGCTTTACCATTCCCGACCTGCGTTCTTTAGAGGCGCAAGGACTTAAGGGCGTGCCGACCTTAGCACCCGGCAAGTACCTGGTCAAAACCTGGCACGAGAAGCTCAAGACAGTCAAGCAAAAGGTGGAGGTCCCCGCCAACGGCGAAGCCTCCATAGTCCTGAACCCCAAACGAGGAGCGCCAGGTGTGCTTTACAAATAGGCCGGCGCCGGTATTGTAGGAAGCAGAGTATGGAACAGCAGGTATCCCTTTTCATGGCTTTCGCCGCCGGGCTGGTTTCATTTCTCTCGCCTTGCGTGCTGCCTTTGATTCCCGGTTATATCTCTTTCGTCTCTGGAGTCTCTCTCGAGGATATAACAGATACTCACCAGACCACTCGCATCAAGGCGGCTCTGATGACCAAGTCTTTTCTTTTTGTCCTGGGTTTCTCCGCAGTCTTTATTCTTTTGGGGGCCTCGGCCACCTGGCTGGGGAGCCTCCTCTCCAGCAGGCTCTCCCTACTCACCACAGTCGCCGGCCTGCTCATCATTCTCTTTGGCTTACACCAAATGGGCATCTTGCGCCTTGGTTTGCTCCTGCGGGCCCACCAATTTACCTTACCAACCACGCGACTGGGTCTGCTGAGGGCTCCGCTCCTAGGAGCGTCCTTCGCCTTCGCCTGGACTCCCTGCGTGGGGCCAGTTCTGGCTGCCATCCTGACCTACGCCGCCACCCTGGCAACTGTGGGGCAGGGGGTGGAGCTCCTGGCCAGCTACTCGGCGGGCTTAGGGATTCCCTTTTTACTCACGAGCCTGGCGGTGAACGGATTCTTTCGCCTCTTTGGTCGAATCAAGAACTACATGTGGCTGCTGGAGAAGGCAAGCGGGATAGTCTTGGTGCTCATGGGTGTCCTCGTGGTTACGGGCAAGATGACCCTCATAGTTTCCAAATTGACCTTTCTCAACCGGTTCGCCTGGTAGGTGAGAACTGGATCATCTCGGCCGGGAGCTCTAGAGATGGATAGAAAACGATTCGGCAGGCTTGTTCAGCTTATCCTGGCTCTCGTTCTAGTCCTGCTGAGCCCCATTAAAGGGAAAGCCACCGAACACAGTGGTGCGGCCGAGATCCAACGGCTCTTCATTCGGCTCAGTATCAGCACACTTAAGGAAGCTCCACCAGTAGAGGGAATGGCGCTCGACTTGAGAGGTGAGGAGGTAGAACTTTCCACTTTCAGGGGAAATGTCGCTTTCCTGACCTTCTGGACCACCTGGTGTCCTAGTTGCAAGGTTGAGATGCCGGCTTTACAGAAGCTCTATGCGCGTTACCAGGATCAGGGTTTCCTGGTCCTTGCGGTCAACATCCAAGAGTCGGCAGACAAGGTAGCCGAGTATTTCCGGGCGAAAGGCCTCTCTTACATTCCGCTTCTGGATCCTCGGGGCAAGTTGGCTCGCGGCCTGGGGGTGTGGAGCGTGCCCAGCACCTTTATCCTGGATCGCCGAGGGGTTGTGCTGGGAAAAGTGATGGGCGCCCGCCAATGGGACAGCCCCGAAGGGCACAAACTCTTAGAATTGCTTCTAGCTGATCAATGAGGTTTTAAATTCATTAAACGCATATGTATTTAGCTCCGCACGATAACTACATGTCCCCTCTCCCCTCAAGAGACTGTGTCATAATTCGTCATCCCGGCCAAGTCCCGCAAAGCGGGACGCGAGCCGGGATCCAGAAAGAATTTGATTATATTGAACTTTCACTGGATTCCGGATCTCGCCCGCCTTAGGCGGACTCGTCCGGAATGACGGGTTCGGCGAATTGTGACATAGTTTCCAAGGGGAGAAGAGATTCTTGCGGAGCTAAGTTAATAGGCGTTTTCCTTAATTGCTTAATTGCTCATTCCATAATTCCTAAATGTGTAGAAAACATATGAATTGACAAGCTCAACAAGGACGTCTATAAGGCTCTCAGGGTTGATCTTTCCTTGTGCCTGGGTGATGAAACTGGTAGACATAAGGGACTTAAAATCCCTTGAGGCCATGCCTCGTGGGGGTTCGACTCCCCCCCCAGGCACCAATCATATTACCAACTTGACCCCAGCCGGCTGGAAAAGGCAAATTCCTCCGGTAAGCTTTTCCTCACCGCACTTCCGTCCACCGTCGGGCCCAATTTGCACAGCGTTTATTCGCCGCTATCCTCTTCACCCGATTGGGGGTAAACATTGTCCCCAAACCGCCGGAACCACCACCTCTCAGGGTCGAAGGATTCCACCTCTTCCGGGCTGAAGGAAAATCGGTAGGCTTCACAGTAGTCCAAGAGCAGGCGGTAAGCGGCATTGATATCCTTGATTTTTCGGGAGCCGGTTGCGCCGTCTTTCAGTGCATCAGGATGCCACTGCTTACACATGTGGCGATATGCAGTCTTAATTTCTGCTATGCTGGCCAGCTCGCCCAAATCCAGCAATCTACGAGCTTGGTCAATCTCGGCAGCAAGAAAGGTAGTTCGCTTCATTTGTGAATTGAAAACTCCAGCCCGCGTCATCCGGAGCTTCCGGATGGACGTTAATTAACGGTATTTTTTTAATCCTA
>JAUVTM010000032.1 GCA_030601545.1 Syntrophobacterales bacterium | reverse complement strand
TGACCTTCGAGTTCCTTGGCAAGTACGGAGAGGTCATCTTCATTGAGGTCCAGTTCAAGAGCATCTCCTGGATCAGCCGGTGCAGCTTCTGGTTCCACCGCAGGCTCCGAAGTCAAAGCCTCTTCGAGATCGGCAAAATCGTCGACTGAAGAATCATCCTCCTCAAACTCCAGCCCCAAGAATCCATCATTTTCTTCAGCCGGGCCCGCACCCTCATCGCTCAACTCCGCGAGATCACCCAGATGCAGCTCTGCGGCTGCCTCATCTCCCAAAGCCGACGCCTCGATGGTCTCCAGGTCGTCCAAGGCAATCTCACTCAGACTTAGCTCCTCGGAGGAGCCTGCGCCGGTTGCTCCCCCCACATCTAGCATATCGATAGATCCCTCTGGGGCAGGGGGCTCGCCCATATCCAATCCACCCAACTCCAGTTCAGTTTCCTGAGTAAAGCTGAGATCTTGTTGGACACCACCGCCTTGCATCTCCCCTACCAAACTGCCGAGGAGAAAAGGCACTTCTGGCCTGAAATCCAGCAGATTAAGTTCATGTCGGTCCGCCGAAAGATCTTTGCTGCATTTCATACAGTTATCCAGGTGATCAAAACTGACATTGCCGCACTTAGGGCATTTCATGGCACCCTCCTTCTACATCCCCCCCGCCTGCCGGGTTGCAAAGGCTGGGCGGACTTAGGGTATGTTTTGTCTCAACTTTTGTGAGGCAGTATAGCCGACCCGGACCACAGGTCAAGGTAAAAGACCCAAGTCACCCAGCTCGTATTGCAGCAGGCTAATTACTGTAATTGCAGCAGTTTCCGTCCTCAGTAAACGCTGGCCCAAGGAAACACACTGGAAACCAGCAGCAGTAGCCCGCTCGACCTCGTTTGTTGAAAATCCTCCTTCTGGACCTATGAGTACACAAGCCTGACGGCTTCCCGCTTGCTCTGCAAGGGCCGTCCTCAGGCTGCCACTCTCCTCCTCTTCCCAGCAAATTAGCTTAAGCCCTGTTTCTTGCTGGTGCGCAAGGAACCGGGAAAAATCCGCCGGTGGCGATATGTGGGGAACCATGTTGCGGCCGCTCTGTCTCGCCGCTTCCTGAGCTATGCGTTCCCACCTTTCGAGCCTGGAAGCCCCTCTCTCACCAGCCGCCCATCTCTGCGCTCTTTCGGTTCTTACCGGAACTATGGCGTTCACTCCGAGCTCAGTGACTTTCTGAATAATAAGATCCATGATGCTCGGTCGGGACAGTCCCAGTGCCAGCACTAGGTCAAGGCGCGACTCCCGGTCTACCCTTGTGCCAGCCGCCACTTTGAACCGAACGAGCTGTCGGCCCACCTCCAAAATCTCTGCTGGATATTCGGTGCCACTGCCGTCGAAAAGCACAACAGCTTCGCCGACTCCCAAGCGCAAAACCCGAGTTAGATGACGAGCCCGTTTACCCGTGACTAGCCGTTCTCCCGGGCCAAGGGCCTCACCCTCAACGAAGAAACGGCGCGGTTTCATGGAAACACGTCCATTCAACTGAGAGCACCAATGGTTGTGGTAACCGCCATTCAGTAATCAGTTAGAGACAGATAGCAAGCAAGATAAGTGCCTAAATTGAACGAAAGCGAGCTAAAATGGCTAAAGTTATGCGAGAGGCAAGCCCATGGCAACAGAGTTTCCCTCCAGAAGTTACCCCGTTTTTACAGCCAAAATATACGAACACCCAAGGATTCTCTCTCAGATTTTACCCCCTAGGCTATGAAAATACCATTGAATAAGTGCCGGGCCCCAAAAAACGTAACTCATGGCACCCAGGGCCAAAAAAGGTCCAAAGGGAATCCTGGTACCTCCCCCGCTCTTGTCTTTGAACATAAGCAGAAGCCCCGCCAAAGAACCTGCCAAAGAACTAGCAAATAGGGTGTAGAGTACGCCTGGCAACCCCAGGAAGGCACCGATCATGGCCAGCAGTTTGATATCTCCACCGCCCATGCCCTCACGTTTTCTAAAGATTCGATAGCCAACCGCCACCAATAAAAGCACTCCGCCTCCCACCAGCAGGCCGAGTAGCGATTGCCACACATTAAAACGAGGCAGCAAGAAAGAGGCTGCCACGCCTGCAACAATGCCGGGCAGGGTAATTACATCGGGAATCGTCAAGGTGTCTAGATCTATGAAGATTACGGCCAGCAGCGCTGAGAAGAAAATGAAGTAAACCCCCAGTTCCGGACTCAGTCCAAAGGTCCGAAAAAGGGCAAGGGCCATGAGGCCACTCAGTCCTTCCACCAGAAAGTATCGCGGTGAAATGCGCGTTTTGCAGCGGCGACACTTGCCTCGCAGAATCAAGTAGCTGAACAGGGGTATATTGTCATAGAACCGAATAGCGCTCTGGCAATGGGGACAGTGAGAACCGGGCTTGATGAGCGAGGCTCCTTTTGGTAGTCTCACGATGCACACATTGAGGAAACTACCCACCGCCGCACCCACAGCAAAGATCCAAAACCCGAGAATCGTACTCGCCACATTCATACCTTCATCTACTCCATCCAGTGAACTCCAGGAACATTCTCTGGATCACTTTAAAGCATGAATCGTACCAATTTAACCATTATGTCCGTAGTCCGTGGTCAGTTGTCCGTTGTTGTTTTTTCAGCTTCGTTCGTGGCCTAGCGCTGAGCCAAAAGCAACTAAAGAGTGTGATTATAATCTTGGCGCTATGCTCTCTTCCCATTTGTTTGCAACGGACTACTGACAACTGACATTAGACTTATCTGCCCTAGAAAACCAAGCTCGCCAGGTGGTCACGCAACGGTGGTTTGATTTTCTTTATATCCACACGTTTTCTCCGGACAAGCCAGGTATTCTTCCCCCTTGCTGCTCCGGATCACCAGGTAAGCATTGCCGCAGGTGGGACAAGCTTTGTCTACCGGTCGTGACCAGGAGATAAATCGGCACTTGGGATAACGAGTGCAGCCGTAAAATCTTCTCCCGCGTTTGGACGCTCGTTCCACCAATTCCCCGTCGCACTCCGTTTGCGGACAGGCAACCCCTGTACCGATGGGTCGAGTGTTTCGGCAACGCGGATAGTTTTCGCAGGCCAGGAAAGAGATGCCCTGGCGACTTTTTCGGATCACGAACCGACCGTCGCACTTATCGCAGACTTCGTCCGTGTATTGGACAGTCTTTTCTTTCTCCTCTCCCTTTTCGTTTTGCAGCGAGCGTGTATTCTTGCACTCGGGGTACCCGGTGCAGGCCAAGAAAGGCCCAAACCGTCCATTTTTAACTACCATGTCCCGACTGCACAATTCACATGTGCCCTGAACCTCTTCTGCCGCCGCCACCTGAATGTTGCCCTTGCTGTCTCGGGCGAAGTTCTTGCTGTTCTTGCACGTTGGATATCCGGAGCAGGAAAGAAACAATCCGTTTTTGCCCCAGCGAATGTGCATCTTTTTGCCGCACTTGTCACAATCGATCTCTGTTGGCAGCCCCTCCCTCTTGACATCAATCATTTCTGTTTGGGCCCGTTCCACCGCCTGGTGAAACTGCTGGTAGAATTCTTCAATCACCTGGAGCCAGCCCCGATTGCCGGTCTCCACCTGATCCAGCTTTGCCTCCAGCTGGGCGGTAAAAGCCACATTCAGAACCTCCGGAAAGTTGGCAACCAGCAAATCATTCACCAGCATCCCCAGCTCTGTGGGCTTGAATCGTCTCTTTTCCTTGATGGTATATTCCTTCTTCTGAATAACCTCCGTAATACTGGCATAGGTGCTTGGCCGGCCAATACCTTTCTCTTCCAGTTCTCTTATCAGCGAGGCTTCCGTGAAGCGAGGTGGCGGCTGGGTGAAGTGTTGCTTGGGTTCCAAGTTCACCAATTTCAAAGAATTGCCCTCCTCCAGGTCTGGGAGTTTCGGCCCTTCTTCCAACCCAACCTCACCGTTGTCCGAACCTTCAATGTAGATCTGCATGAATCCGGGAAAGCGGAGCACAGTCCCACTGGCTCGCAGCACAAGCTCACCTGCAGTAATGGGCATGATCGTCTGATCCAACTGCGCCGGGCTCATTTGGCTTGCCACGAACCGCTTCCATATCAGTTCATAAAGCGCCAGTTCATCTTTTTTAAGATAAGCCGCCATCTGCTCGGGGGTCCGAGTCACCGAGGTTGGCCGAATGGCCTCATGGGCATCCTGGGTCCCTTTGCGGCTCCGGTACACGGGGGCCTTTTGGGGAACATACTCTGTCCCCATATTGCCCCGTATCCAGTTCCGAGCCGCCGTCACCGCCTCTTTGGCAAGCCTGGTGGAATCTGTCCGCATATAAGTTATGAATCCCACAGCACCCTCTTTGCCCAGCTCAACTCCTTCATATAAACGTTGGGCGATGGCCATGGTCCGCTGCGCACTATACCTCAGCTTGCGAGCTGCCTCTTGTTGCAGGGTACTGGTAATAAACGGCGGGGCAGGCCTACGGGTCCGTTTCTTTTTCTCAACTTTTGCTACCTGGTAGCTGGCTTGCTCGAGGGCCGCCACCAGGGCCGACGCCTGTTCTTGGTTGGCTATTTTTACTTTCTTGCCAGCTTTTCTCCATAACCGCGCCTCAAATTGCGGCTTCACCTCCCCTTCCAACAGTGCGGTGATTGTCCAGTACTCCTCACTATCGAAAGCCAGGATTTCATGTTCCCGTTCGCATATGAGCCTGAGGGCCACTGACTGAACGCGACCGGCGCTGAGACCACGACGGACTTTGTCCCAGAGAATGGGGGAAATCTGATAGCCCACCAGCCGATCCAGCAGCCTCCTGGCCAGTTGGGCCTCGAATTTCTGCTGGTGAAGTTCTCCAGGTTGCTTCAAGGCATCTTCAATGGCATTGCGGGTCAGTTCGTTGAAAAGAACTCGGTAAATCTCCTTTTGAGAAGAACGAAGTTCCTCGGCAATGTGCCAGGCGATGGCCTCACCCTCTCGATCAGGATCCGGGGCCAGGTAAATGCTGTCCGCTTGCGCAGCCGCTTTTTTCAGTTCGCGAATGACCTTTTCCTTGCCTTTGATTACTTCATAGTGCGGCTCAAATTTGTTCTCGATATTGATTCCCAGCTCATTCGCGGGAAGATCTTTAACGTGTCCCACGGAAGCCCGAATATCGAAACGATCGCCGAGATAGCGATTGAGAGTCCGCGCTTTGGTGGGGGATTCAACGATCAGTAGTGACTTGCCCATTCAGTATCCTCGATCCTTTCTCTAGTTATCAGTCCCATGGAGTAATGGAGCACTAAAGATTGCGGATTTTAGATTTTAGATTGCCACAAGCTGCAGCTAAAAAATTCCGCAATCTGCAATCTGCAATGATCATTACTCCATTTCCACTGTGATCCTAATATAACAACTAATATGAAACTGACCAGCTAACTGTGAAAATCTCGGGTAAAAAAAGTACCCGGGAGCTGTTTGATGAGCCCTCTGATCTCCAAACGCAACAGCAGTTCAGCTGTTCGGGAGACGCTAAATTCTAATTGACGAGCAATGGCATCGATGTGCACAGGATCCATACCCAGTAGCTCCCAGAGCTGCTTCTCTCTCTCACTCAGCTCAGGATGCAAACTCGTCGGGGAACCTTTTCTCACCACCGCCTCAACCGGAGACCTGCCAGCGACCATGGGCAGCAGCTCTTCAATAACATCCTCTGCTCTTTCCACCAACTTGGCCCCCTCTTTTATTAAACGGTGAGTCCCCTCAACTCCTGGCCGGTCAATGGGACCAGGTACTGCGAAAACCTGACGGTCCTGATCCAATGCCATTCTGGCGGTAATGAGTGATCCACTTTTTGCTGTGGCTTCCACTACCACCACACCCAAGGAGAGGCCACTGATGATCCGGTTTCGTACTGGAAAATTCCCTGGTTCTGGTGGGGTACCCAGAGGGAATTCACTGATGATTGCTCCCGAGGCAGCAATTTGCTGCGACAACTTTCGATTCTCCGCCGGGTAAATCACGTCCAGTCCGGTCCCCAAAACGGCCAGGGTTCTACCGTTCCCTTTTAAGGCTCCCAGGTGGGCAGCACTATCGATACCACGTGCCATTCCGCTCACCACGGTCCACCCTTGCCATGCCAACTCACGACAGAGTTTTTTGCAAACGTTCAGACCGTAAGCTGAGGCTTGCCGCGACCCTACCACAGCCACTGCCCGCTCATCTTCCTGCAACAGTGTGCCTTTCACATAAAGAAGAGGTGGCGGGTCCGAAATGTTCGACAAAAAGGTAGGATATTCCTCTGTGCCCCATTGAATCATGCGAATGGAGAGGGAACCCAAGCGAAGCATTTCCTTCTCGGCAGTCTCTTTAAGCCCTCGGGATCCAATGGCATCAATGGACCCCTTCTTCAATCCCGGAACCTGCTCCAGATGACTCCGGCGAGCGGTGAATACTCGCTCAGGGCTACCAAAACGCTGAATCAACCGGTGAAATGTCCTGACACCTATACCCGGCGCGAGAGTTAACGCCAGCCAGCCCAGATCTGCATCCATACCAAATTACCTACAAGCTTTAGGGCCTGCCTCTTGAATAAAGGATAGTAAAGAATCCGGGGCCCATCGAAGATCCCGCTACGCGGGGAAGGACCAGGTTTTTGATTTTGAATAATGCAGGTTCAAATCAAAAAAGGGGCCATGCAAACTGGATTCCCAGCTCCATGGCCCGCAGCGGTTTTTGCTTGCAATAGGTTGATCAGTTTTCCGTAATGAGCCGAATTTTCTCTCCCGGCATAAACTCGTTTAATGATTTGGTAACCACGGCTGCTGCTGTTTCTTGCTCCACTGCCAAAACCAGAAGTTCGCCGATGGGCTGAACTTTGAGCATGATTTTGGATTCGTCGCCAGCGAGAAGATCCTCCGCCTGTGGTTGCCGGAAAACTTCAAAGCGGTTTCCTGCCTTGATCTCGTCATTTGCGCCGAGATCGATGAAGACAATCTGCCCGTCTGCAATCAACCGTGTATGCCCCCTGGACAAAATGATGCTTCCCTTCTTGGGCTCAGTGCCGTCATGAAGGGCGATCTCCTCAGACCTTTTTTTGTAAGGCAACAACTTGTCTTTGGGTGCGATGGACTTATAAGAGCTGCGAACAATTGCTATTGCGTGATCTGGGGCCACGTAGGTAATTTCCAGTATGCCCGTAATCGTATTCAGGTACCCCACGTCCTTTTTGGTAAGGGGGTGCTTGATCAATAGAGAGGTCCGAAAAATGAAGAAACGGTCCCCCACTGCTGGCTGAGTGGACTTGCGGAACTTGAGGTAGACTTTATCTGCCGCGCCGATGAGCTTCCTTTTCCTCTCCTCTGCCAAGATCATACCAACACCCTTGGGCTGGAAGGGGGTGATGAATCCCACCTGTTCGATCTCCGAGAAGGTTATAGTGGGAACTTTGGGCGGTGGTGGTGGAGGTGGAGGCGGTGGAGTAACATCTTCAACCACGGGTGCTTCTTCAACCACGGCTGTTTCTTCAACGGCAGTGCTTTCTTCAAAGAATCTTGCCACCTCATAATAGACTCGCAGCTCAGTGCCAGGGTAGATCCAATGAGGATTGGTGATGTGAGGGTTCATCTGCCAGACTTTGGGCCAGACCCAGGGATTGGCATAAAGGTCTTCGCAAATATCCCAAAGCGTGTCACCCTTCACAACCACATGAATATAGGTTTCTTGGTCAGTCTCGCCGTAAGGAGTTGCCTCTTGAGCCCTCACGTGAAGAGTTGGCGTGAAAGCCAAGAGCAACGTGCCCACCATCAAGCAGATAAGGATTGTTCGTTTCACGGTTGACCTCTCCTCTGTTCAGGGGGCGTCGGTTCTTTGACAGCTACCTTTTTATGTCCGGTCTTCTAACCTGTGACCAATACACGCATTTTTTCTATGTGTCAACCATGATGACCTAGCAAAAAACATACCTGTTTAGGACCGGAGCAGACATATCTATTGTATTATCCTGATATGATTAGTCTTTAGTTATTTTACTGAACGAGGCTCACACGTGGGTTACGTTTCATTTTGTCTTTGTTCATGAATGATTCTGCGGCTTTTGACGATACCTACCTCTTCGCCGTGGCTCGCACTCGAGTGTTGGCAAACTTGGCTTCCCAGGCGATCAGTATTGGACTGGCAACAAAGATGGATGAGTAGGTACCCACCACCACTCCCACAATAAGGGCAAAGGCAAAATCATGAATCACCCCGCCACCCAGGATCAAAAGAGCGGTTACCACCGCCAGAGTTGTTCCTGAGGTAAGAATGGTACGACTGAGAGTCTGATTGATGCTGGCGTTGACTACTTCGGCAAATTCACGCCGTCTGCCCTTACGCAGATTCTCCCTGATCCGATCGAAAACTATAATGGTATCGTTTAGAGAGTAGCCGATAATGGTAAGCAGGGCCGCTACTACGGTAAGATTAAATTCCTTGTTGGTAATGGCAAAGGCGCCTACGGTAATCATCACATCGTGGATGAGGGCGCTCACCGCCCCGAGGGCGTATTTGAGTTTCAGAAACCAACATAAGACCAGGGTGATCACCAGGGCCGCCACGATGAGCGTGGGGATGCTCATGCCTACCTCGCGCAGGCCCAATATTCCCAGAAATAACGCCCCGGCCATGATGGCCGCCGGCATCAACTTTTGCTCAAATCTCCACGAGATGTAAATAGCGATCAGAAGCAGGGCATAGTAGATGGCCAGAAGCGCCTTCTGACGCAAGTCCTTGCCCACCTTGGGTCCCACCATCTCTACCCTTTCAACTGTCACTGTATTTTCGCCATAGATCCGCTCCAGGTTGTCCTTCACCTCCTTGCTGAGGTTGGCCAGCTTTGATGTGGAGACATCGGCGCGAATGAGAAATACACTTTCTCCCTCACCGCCAAAGTGCTGGATTGCGCTACGGTCCAACCCTATGGGCTTCAACCCCTCCCTAATCTTGTCGGCATTGGTGGGGCTGCTGAACCTCAATTGGACAATGGTGCCGCCGGCAAAATCAATACCGAAAAGACTCGTGCCGCGCCAGATAAGGGCAGCAACACCGATGAGAATCAATATCAGTGACAGAGTGAACGCAAACTTGCACCGACCAATGAAATCAATGTTGATGTCCGGTTTAATAAACTCCATAATTCCTCTCTTTTATCCACGCTCAAATTCAACCAGCAGCATCTATCCGTAAGTTTCACAGATCCGCCCCATCGACGGGGGGTGACGAAGAGCGCGGTGCAAAGCGCATAGCGCATAGCGAAAACACATTCTTCTGAACTCTCTGCGCCATGCCCTTTGCGCTATGCGATTTGTCAGATTTTTAACGTCTTCATTCGTCTTTTTTGCACCAAGTAATCAAACACCAGCCTGGTTCCAAAAATAGCGGTGAACATGCTGGCGGCAATGCCCAGGCTCAGCGTAATGGCAAAGCCTTTCACCGGACCGGTGCCGAACTGCAAGAGGACAACGGCGGCAATCAGCGTGGTCACGTTTGCGTCCACAATTGTCCGGGTGGCGCTGGTGTAACCGCCGTCCAGAGCTGCCCGGGGCGTCTTACCCAGCCGCAATTCCTCCCGCACCCTCTCAAAAATCAGAACATTGGCGTCAACCGCCATACCAATGGTGAGAATAATCCCGGCAATGCCCGGCAGGGTGAGGGTGGCGCCAAAAGCGGCCAGTCCCGCCATAATCAAAATGATATTCATAATCAGGGCCAGGTCGGCAATGATCCCTGAGCCGCCGTAGTAGACAACCATGAATACCACCACGAGCACACCGCCCACTGCCATGGAGGTAAGCCCCTTACGGATGGAGTCTCTTCCCAGGGATGGACCCACGGTACGCTCTTCGAGTATTTGCACTGGAGCGGGCAATGAACCAGCACGCAGCACCACGGCCAGGTCTTTGGCCTCAGCCATGGTGAACTGGCCCTCGATCACGGCATTGCCCCCACTGATGCGGTCCTGGATAACGGGGGCAGAATAGACATTGTCGTCAAGAACAATGGCCAGCCGCTTTTTGACGTTCTCCCCGGTGATTTTCTCAAAGAGTTTGCCGCCGCGATCGTCGAAGCTCAAGGCAACGTAGGGACGATTGTATTGGGTGTCAATGCGTACCTCGGCATTGGTCAGATATTCGCCGGTGAGTAAAGTGCGGTCCTTGAGCAGGTAGGCACTGCGCCGCACTTGACCGGTGACCGGGTCGACTTTACGGCTGTAGTAGATTTTGTCACCGGCGGGTACTCTGCCCTTCAGGGCCTCTTCAACACTCCGTTGCTCATCCACCAGCTTAAATTCCAGCAGGGCCGTCTTGCCGATGAGGTCAATTGCCCGCTGTGGATCTTTGATGCCGGGCAACTGGATCAAGATACGGTTTTCCCCCTGGGTTCGGATGTCCGGCTCACTAACACCAAATTGGTCAATACGGTTGCGGATGGTCTCCAACCCCTGGTCTACTGCCAGCTTTTTTATACGGCGCACCTGGCTTTCCTCAATCCGGAAGAGAACCTGGAGTTGGTCTTGGACCAATGTACGGTCTGTCACCTCTAGGAGAGGGAACTTATCCTTAATAAGATCAGCGACCTGCTGCCAGTCTTGGTCTTTCGGCAGGAGCAACCTTACCCCATCCCCACCTTGTCGTTCTACCAGGCGGAACCGGATGTGTGCGCTGCCCAGTTCACCTTTGATCTCCTGAGCAAGACGCTCCACCGTGTTTTCCACCGCCTTATCACTGTCCACCTCAAGAGCCAGATGCATTCCACCCTGGAGGTCCAAACCGAGGTTAATCTTCTTATCGGGGAAGAATTTAACCCACCATGCAGGCAGCTCGTTGCCCAGGGTAGGTAGCAGATAGACTAACGCCACCACAAGAACCGCCAGCACGAGAGCAGCACGCCATCTCAGATCCTTCACGCTAACTTTCTCCTTTTTTAGAAACCTTCATACAAACTCATCGCCAAATCCTGACAACTGACTCCGGACAGCGGACAACCGACTTTCGACTACTTCTTACTTGGCTCCGGCTCCTGGGACGCCGTACCGGCGATGTAGCCTCGCCCCACTTTCACCCGCACCTTTTCGGCGATTTCCAAAGTTACTACCTTTTCGGTGAGACCGGTGATTTTGCCATACAGTCCGCCAGTAGTTACCACCATGTCACCCCTCTTGAGGGCGGCCAGCACTTCTCGCTGCTTCTTCTGCTTTTTCTGCTGCGGTCGAATCAGCAAAAAATAAAAAATGGCAAACATTAGCAGCAGCGGCACTAGAGCGGCGAAGCCACCCCCTTGGCCACTACCGCCCCCGGCCCCTCCGATACCCATGGCATATGCCAGGCCTGTCCAGTTCATAAACAGCCTCCTCGTGTTTAAACCCTAACGTTGTGAACCCACACCGGCTTGCACCTGGCGCAGTTGATAAAAGTGCTCCCTGAATTCCTTGAAAGTACCAGCCGCAAGTGCTCGTCGCATCTGCCGCATCAGCTCTAAGAAATACCACAAATTGTGTATGGTATTGAGCCGATAGGCCAAAATTTCCTTGGCCATAAACAAATGACGTAAATACGCCCGACTGTAATGCCTGCACGTATAACAGGCGCACAGTTCATCAATGGGCATATCCTCGTCTCGGTGCTGGCTATTTTTAATGATTATCCGCCCGCGGCTGGTAAAGAGCATACCGTTGCGCGCGTTGCGGGTGGGTAGCACGCAATCAAACATGTCCGCCCCCAGCCCCACGAGATCCACAAGGTCCTCCGGCGTGCCAACACCCATAACATAGCGTGGCTTGTCCACCGGCAACTGCGGTAGAGAGGTCGCCACCACCTCCAGCATTTCCTCTCTGGGTTCTCCGACACTCAAACCGCCAAGAGCGTAGCCAGGAAAATCCATCTCCGTGAGTCTTTCAAGGCAAGCGTGCCTGAGTTCTGTGGACATGCCTCCCTGGACAATGGCAAACAGAGCCTGATCTTTCCTGGTTTTCGCCTCCCGACAGCGATGGGCCCACCGCACGGTGCGCTCCATGGAGGCCTGAACGTATTCGCGGGTGGCCGGATAGGGGGTACACTCGTCCAGACACATGATGATGTCCGCTCCGAGAGCCTCCTGGATATGCACCGCCCGTTCCGGAGTGAGAAAATGACGCGAACCGTCCAAATGGGATTGGAAGGCCACGCCTTCCTCACTGATCTCACGAGTTGGCGCCAGGCTGAAAACCTGATAGCCGCCACTGTCGGTTAGCAGAGGCCCATCCCAGTGCATGAACCTGTGCAGCCCCCCGACCGTTTGTATGAGATCAACCCCCGGCCGTAACCAAAGATGGTAAGTGTTGGCAAGTACTATCCTGGCGCCAAGGGAGTGTAAATCCTCAGGAGTTAGCCCCTTTACCGTACCTCTTGTCCCCACCGGCATGAACACTGGAGTGCTCACCACACCGTGAGGTGACCGGATCTCTCCCAGGCGGGCTCCGGTAATATCTTGCTTCCAGAGATGAAACTCCACAGCTGAGATTACTCGATAAACATGGCATCGCCATAGCTGTAAAACCGATATCGCATCCGGATAGCCACCGCATATGCTTTGAGCAGAAGGTCGCGTCCAGCCCAAGCCGAAACAAGCATGACCAAGCTCGAACCCGGTAAATGAAAATTGGTTAGCAACCTATCGATGATCTGAAAACGGTACCCGGGGTAAATCAGAAGGTCACACCAACCACTTCCTGGTCTCACCTGCCCATTGCTCGCTGCAAACTCCAGGGCTCGTACCGTAGTGGTACCTATTGCCACCACCCGGTTGCCGTCCTCCTTGGCGCGGTTAACAGCCTGCGCTGTTTCTGTGGGAATCTCAAAGAATTCCTCCTGCAACCGGTGCTGGCGAATATCCGATACACGAACCGGCTGAAAGGTGCCGAAACCCACATGCAACGTCAGAGGAGCAAGGATTACACCCTTCTTTTTCAGACGGTTCAGAAGATCTTCCGTGAAATGTAAGCCAGCCGTCGGCGCAGCTACCGCTCCAGGCTTTGTGGCGTAAATGGTCTGGTAGTCCCGGCCATCGTCAACCTTGACTGGCCCACCGTTGCGACGAATATATGGTGGCAGAGGAACACAGCCTGTGCATTCCAGAATCTCCAGCAGAGGCCGGTCGTCTATGAATTCTACCCGAGTCTGACCCTCAACCACTTGCTCGCAAACCCTGGCCCGCAACCCATTTTCAAACAATAGGATTGCGCCCTCCTGTACCCCTTTGCTGGATTTGAGCAAGCAGCGGTAAAATTTCTGATCAGTGGCCGGATGCAGCACCAGAAGCTCAACCTTGCCACCCGACGCTTTCTTCCCTACCAGTCGTGCAGGCACCACTCGGGTGTCGTTCACCACTACCACATCGCCTGCTGTCAAGTAATGTTCCAAACCGGCCACTTTTCTATGTCCCATGCTCCCCGTTGCACGATTGAGAACCAACAACCGCGAATCATCCCGCCTTTGGGCCGGCACTTGCGCGATGAGTTCTTTGGGCAGCTGATATTGATAGTCATCCAGGCAGTACATGGGCTCATTCC
>JAUVTM010000255.1 GCA_030601545.1 Syntrophobacterales bacterium | reverse complement strand
GGCACCATAGAGCTATCAAAGTCCAAATAGACCGCATTCCCCTCACGCGCTATATGGTACGGGACCATTTCACGCATTTCGATGTAAAATTCCACCGTACCGGGAACTCCCTGCATTGGACGGGGGTAAATTACATTAACGGCACTGGTAAATTGTCCCGTGTCAATATGCCGCTCCAGATGCTTAGGGAGTTTCGCATTCACAAAGACCATGGAAATGCTGTTTGCTCCGGTGATCTGGATCTCCGGCTCAATAGGACGGTTAGCGGCGACGGTCAAACGAGATTTGCTAGATTTCAAAAGGTTGAAATCAATAGATAGTATCCGGGCTGGCTCAGGCGGTGGTGCGGTTCGCTTGGGTGTCTCAGCCGGCTCGGCTGGTGCAGCAACCATTTCCACCACGATTGGAGGGCTGGCCGGAAAGCCTGAGCCTGGTTCGAAGGTGACAACGAGTCGGTCTCCCACCGATGTAATGTGGTAAGGGAGTCCTGCTGCTGGAATCAAATCAAAGACTACCCTCACCTTGTCAGGGTGGGTTCCAGTCCTGATCCCTTTGAGCAGGGGATCGGAAGGGGGAACCGTTGCTTTGCCTGCGGCCAACTCCACTCCCATTAGATCCAACACCACTCGGGCTGGGTCAGTCAGCGTAAAAACATTGTATTTCGTAATGCTACCATCGCCAATAATGTAAACCTTGAGCTCTTCGCCATAGGTTATTGATTGGATGGCTGTAATTTTCTCGGCCGGCCGTGACATCTCTCCAGATGACGCCGGGGTAGCTGCAGCTGCGGTCTCGGTCTGGTAGAGTACCACCTCTGCCTCAGGAGCCGGCTCAGTTTCGACGACCATAGCCGTTTTCTGAAACTGCACCAGGATCTGATTCTTTTCCTGCACTATCGAGTACGGAGTTTCTTGGTTCAGCCCGATTTCGACACGAGTCATGGGCTGAGGCTCCTGAGCAAGCATCATGGTTTCTATCTTGCCGATGATCTCATTTTCAACGGCAAGGGGCGAAGATGCGATCTCACTCTCGGTATTGGGCAGATCCAACACCAGCCGCAAGGGGTCAATCGCCTTGAAGGCAGTGTAGGTCATAGCATCCGAGCCAACCAAATGAATGCTCAGGAAGCCGTTCTGATCCACCACCTGAATATCTCGGAGTTGCTGTGTTTCTGTGGAAACACGCTCTCCAGCATCGGCCTGGGAGGTTGGTGGAGCAGAAGGCTGGCTGGCACAGCCAAAAGCATAGAAAATCAAGGCCATGAGGCCTATCTGCAAGACCAATTTTTGTCTAAGGCGGCGTCGAATATGCCTCATTCCGCTCCTCCTTCCAAGGGAAGCCTCTCCAACGAGTTGTTTTCTGCCTGGATTTTCCCGTAACTCCAAGCCCAGATATAAAAAAGGTCTGAGAATGAGTTTTTTCATTCCAATCTGGCAGAGCTATTATCTGCTTTTCTTTCTCCTGCGCTTCTTGCCTTTCTTCGGCTCTTCTTTCGCTTCGATAAACTTATACGTTGTGGCGGTACAGGCTGTTTTGAGAATGACTGTATCACTTTTGGTTTTAGCGGCTTTCGCTTGTGTCATCTTAACGCTGCCTATATTGACGATGCGACTCAATCTACTCACTTTGTCAAAAAAAGTGGCCACGTTATGGTATGGTCCAGTGACTTCTATCTTGAGTGGGATCTCGGCGTAGAAATTCCGGTTCACCTCTTTCTGTGGCTGAAACAACAGAAATTCCAGGCCGGACTGGGCGCCGAGATTGGAAATGCTGCTCAATAGAGCAGGGATTTCTTGCTTGTTTGGCAGAAGTTTGAGCGCCTGTTTGAATTTGAGCTCAGTATCCTTATATTTCTTCTTAAAGGCCCGCAAGTTCTTCTCAACATTCTTAAGCCGGGCTAATTTAGTTGTGGCCGCGTCAAGATCTCCCCTCAGTTTGGTTATTTTCTCCGTTTGTGGCATGTAAAGGAACCAGACGAAACATCCCCAAAGGGCCCCCAAAACAGCCACTACAATGAGCAGTTTTTGGACTTTGCTAAGTTTGCTCAGCTTACCCCAAGGAATAACTGGCAGTTTTACGCCACCTAAGCCTTTTTTAACATCCAAAGCCATGGGCTTCCTTCCCTAGTTTAGGCTGGGAAACTACCATCAGGCGGCCCCTCCTGAAGAGGACTTCGCCTTCTGTTTTCCTCCCTTTTTTTGCGGTGCTTCCTTTTCTGGAGCGGGGACAATAACTCTACAGGTCAGATTGAAATTCTTCAGTTTGTATCCTTCAATCTTCACCTGACGTGACTGCTTAAGCACCACACCGTTGGCATCAATGTAAGGAGATTTCGCCAGAGCCTCCATGAACTGGGCGATGACTTCGTTGCCACGGGCTACACCCGTTAGAGTCAAGGTATTACCCTTCTGAGTTAGAGTTTTGATCCACATCTGATCCGTAGGCACAATGATTGCCAGTTGATCCAGAACTCTCACTTGAAGGTCACGATTCTTTCTGAGTTGCTCAATAACACCTAACTTCTGTTCCAGTATCTTATGCTTTTCTTGAAGTTCTTGGCGCTGTCTCTGCCTATCTTGGTACCGGCGAATTTCTCTATCCACAGTCTTTTTTTCCACAGTGATCTGCTTGATCGTGCGGGTATGGTCAATGTGAAAATAAACCATTACGGACAGAGAAAAGAATATCAGGAGGAAAAAAACAGTTATCTCCTTGCGGATTTTTTCCTCTACCGGACGTCTGCCAATTGGCAGTAAGTTGATTCTAATCATCTGTCTCCCACCCGCCGCAGGGCGAGACCCACGGCAACAGCAACTTGTGGTGCAATATAGTCCACATACTGCTGATCAAACACTTTTGTATCGAAATCAATCTTGGCTAAAGGATTGAAGTGGGCCACCGGGATATTTGTGTCTTTGTTGAACAGGGCATCCAGTCCCGGCAACCGCGAAGAACCACCACTCAAAAGTATCTGGCCTATGGTTTCTTCTGGATAGGTAGCGTAAAAAAAGTCAATGGCGCGTTTTACCTCAGTTGACCACCCGGTGGCTGCCGAGACAAAGATTGCTTCCAAATCCTGCACGGGCACTTTCTCCGATGTCATACCAAGCTTGACTTTTTCGGCTTCCTCATACTCGAGTCCGAAACGCTGTTGGATGTCC
>JAUVTM010000185.1 GCA_030601545.1 Syntrophobacterales bacterium | reverse complement strand
ATTGATCTCTGCAAAGGCTCGCCCCATAGCCTCTTCCGCCTCTCCCTTGGAAGGATGGAAAGCGATCATGTTGATAAAGGTTCCCAGGCCCAACTGGCTCTTGGAAACCTTGTACAAGGTACGGTTAAATTGGACTGCTTCCGTGGGGAGTGGAATGCCAACGGTAGCCACGCCTAAACTCAGCGCACCTGTGAGAGACAAAAAAGCCCTCCGACTCATCTGTCTTGTCATTTTGGGCAACGGTTGTTTCATGACCAACCTCTCCTAACTGTGCTCAATGCCAGTTTTCAGCTTCAAAATCCTCTGCTAGTTGTCGTACATGTTGCTCTAACCGCTGACTGCTAACCCACCAAGATGGTTTCTGCCAGCTGCTAGCTGCCTACTGCCCGCTGCCCGCTGCGAGCTGGCCGCTGTCTGCTGTCTGTTGTGCGGCCAGACCTTCCGGGGTTACAGCCTCTTGGCCCACGATCTTTGACACCAGTTTGTACAGGCTCTTCAGAGGAATATCCGCTGGGCAGACCTCTTCACAAAGGCCGCAGTAAATGCATAAAGAGCGGCCAACCATGTGCATCGCCCGGGTCATGAGGAAGTTGGGGTTCGCCGGAGGAATCTCTCCCGTGGGCAACAGGGCAGCTTCCTCGAGCGTGCAGTCGTGACAATAACAAACAGGGCAGATGTTGCGGCAGCCATAACACTTCACACAGCGGTCGAAGGTGTCAAACCATTGCTGTAGTTTGGCAAGCAGATCCATTTGGGCTCCTACCGCATCCTCACCACCGACAACCCCCGGGCTGGGCTCTCCTGCCACCAGTGCATCCGGGAAAGGCTTCCAGCATTGATGCTGTTCGGCCAACTCGGGTGGGCAGGCAAAGCCCACCGGGACCACCCTATCTCGATGCAGCACGCTGACAGCAAAGAGCTGCTGAAGAGCGCGTTCGTCACATCCCCTGGCCAGAATGCCAAAGGTATCTGTAGGGTATTTGTACGCGAGACGGGTTAGGATCTTGGCCAAGGGATAGCGAGAATCGCCTGGGTCTTGTCGATCACCCAGTGAAAGATCCTCAAGCTCGTCAGCAGTTCTGAACAGGTAGGGGCCAATGTCAGTTCCCTGCTGTCTCAACCCCAAAAAGCCCTTGATTTTTCCCTCTGCGAGTAGATTCTTAACGTGCTGCTGGATTTGTTCTTTCATCATTCTCCCTTAATAATTCGCGCAACTCTGGGGATTATTGCCCCCGTTTGCTCCAACTTCTTGTCCTTTTTTCTCACGATGAGAAAAGCTAGACCAAATGCTATGGCGCCAACCCCGAAAGAGGCCAGCTCTCGATTGATTGAAAAATACGACCCCACCTTTTGCCCAAGCGCAGCTCCTGCAATCAGAGCCAAAATGGGGAACATATAGACCAAGAACGATAATTTCATCAGGGATTGGTTCTCCAGGGTCAAAAGCACCTGGTCCCCTGGTTTCGCCTGAGCGGCGTTAATGGCTTCAACCTCCATCTGTTTGCCGCCACCCAAAACCTTGCAGGCTCCTTGGGAAGCACAAGCTTCGCACATTTCACTGCGGGTGGTGACCACCCAAGCTTTGGTGCCAATAGTTCTTTTTACAATGCCTTGTTCGCTAATCAAGTGAGTAGTTTCCTAACCCGGATTTTTCATGAATCCCCATTGTCTTCATGAAAAATCCGCCCTTTGGGCTTCGACTGCGGCCTTTTCAGGCCTCCGCTCAGGGTTAGCCTTGCGTCCCTCGACCCTGCTCGGGATCCTGAGCCTGTCGAAGGACAGGTGCGAAGCACCGGGTCGAAACCTGCAAGAAAGGGAAACTCCTTTCTTGCAGGCACGAATTCGTGAAACCAAAGGTTTCGTGAATTATGTGGGCTAAAAATAGTCATCTGGATTAAATACCAGGGGAGACCCGGCCGGATCGAGGAGCTCAGCCCCCACTATCTGCCCAATGAAGAGCGAGTGGTCCCCGACTGATAGGGTCTCAACCAATTCGCAGTCAATGTAAGCAAAGGCATCGGCAAGAAGAGGATTGGCCGCAGGTGTTTGTTGAGTAGAGATCCCTTCGAATTTGTCTACCTCATGGCCTGTAGTAAATCCAAAGCGGGAGGCCAGTTCTACTTGATTTGCTCCCAGGACGTTCACCGCGAACTGACCACTGTTGGTGATCATCTCATGGCATTTTCTCACGGGAGAGATTGCGACCATCACCAGCAGGGGCTCATAAGAGAGTTGGGTAACCCAGGGTGTGGTCATGCCGTTGATCAGGTCATTGTCTTGAACCGTGACGATGTAGACGCCGTTAGTCAAAGATTTGAATACCACTTCCTGCATCTTCACTCCTGAATTAAATGAACTAAAGTGTGCTAAAGTGACCAAAAATTCCAAATCACAAAGATAAGGTCCCAGTGCTCAGTGTTCAGTGTTCAGTGTTCAGTGTTCAGGTTTCAGCTTCTATGTTTCTTTTTCCTGACACCCGACACCTGACACCCTGAGATTTAGTGCTTGGAATTTGATATTTTGCAATACTCCACCACTCCATTACTCCAGCAGACTTCCGCTATTCCAATCGCGCAGCGATTTACTCAATGATATTTACTCCTTACGTAGCAGATCAGGCCGCAGTTTAAACATCTGACGGATTCGTTGCGGACCATTTCCTCAGTTAGTCCAAGCTCGACTTCCAGGGAAGGATCAACCCGCTCTGCCGCGGAACGTTCGGGCATTTTCTGCCGAGGTCCAACTGGCATCAGCTCCACTACTTGAGCAACGTCCAGCACCTCTGTTTGGGCTGTAATCATGTTCTCCGGCGGGACAACTTGCTTGCCGGATAGGTAGAGATGAATCGAGGAGGCGGAACGCCTGCCGGCACCGATAGCCTCCACCACCGCCCGGTAGTCACTCATGGGCTCGGTGGTAGCAAAGATCCCTTCTGGTCTGACTGTTGTTGGTTCGTGGTAAGGCAATATGGTTTGCCACAGCAGCGGAGTATCCTCTCCTTCTAGTCCGGGTACTTTGACGAAAATCATTTCCGGCAAGCGGCCGGAGGCAGTAATGACGGTATCCACAGCAATAGCTGTCTCCTTAAACTGTCTGGAAACGGACCGTCCAGCTTCGCTGCCATTACCCGAAGCAGTTTGGCGATATAGCAGCTGGGTCAGTTGATCGTCTACTCCCTTGAACTGGAACAGCGTGGCCCGAAAATGCAGTACGATGGACTGCTCACGTAACTGAGCCTCTTCCGAGTCGGTGAGCCCCACCTCTTTCTGGGAACGACGGTAGAGGACAGTGACCTGCTCTGCGCCCGACTGCATGCACTTCTTGGCAGCATCCAGCGCCATGTCGCCACCACCGGCAATTACAACCCGCTCGCCCATGGGGACATCCATTCCTTGAGCCCAGGCCAGAGAAAGGGGAAGCAGCAGGTAAAGCCCGGGAACGGCTTGATCCAGGTTGGGTTCTTGTCCGCGCATGAGCATGGCGTCCCAGCCGCCGGTGGCAAGGAGTACCGTTTCATAGCCCTCCTGAAGCAGAGATGCCACGGTGAAATCTTTGCCAAGAGCTTTGCCGGTCTGGGCCTCGACTCCCATCTCAAGAATGCCTTCGATCTCCCAATCGAGAACGTCTCTGGGCAGCCGGGACTCGGGGATTATCGTACGAAGCAGGCCACCCAACTGGGGCATGGCCTCAAAGATAGTGGGCGAGTGACCCAAACGGGCCAGGAAGCAGGAAGCAGTCAAACCTTCTGCCCCACCGCCCACAACCGCCAGGCGACGGCCAGTCTCGGGCGCCTTAAAAAGCTCTAGACGTTGGCCACTTTCTCTTTCATAATCGGCCACAAAACGTTTCAGATAGTTGATGGCCACCGGTTCATCTTCCAGGTTGCGGCGACACTCTAACTCACAAGGATGGGGACAAATTCGGCCGCAGACCAGCGGCAATGGGTTTCTCTCTTTGATCACCCGCAGGGCCTCAAGGTAATTTCCCATGGCTGTTTGCTGGAGTTGTTCCGGAATGTTGATCCCAGCAGGACAGGTTCTCTGGCACGGAGCAGTGCATTCGTCCGTGGTGAATTCGCCCAAAATGCGGTTAGATACCGAAGTTAGAGAGATGATTTCCTTGGGGCAGGTACGCACGCAGGTACCACAGCCGGTACAAATATCCTCGTGGACAATGGGCAGACCGTCATCTCCCATGGAAAGGGCGCCAAAAGGACAGACACTGACGCATGATCCCAGACCGATGCAGCCGATGGGACATTCCTTGGCCCCACCATGGAGGAGCATAGCGGCCCGGCAGTCATTTACGCCATCGTATAGATATTTGATATCTGCCTTGGCAACACTATAGCGACAGCCAATCTGGGCGATCTCTGGCTCTTTGAGCTCTACTTCAACGCCGAGGATTTCTGCCACCTTTTCGTGCACGTCCGTTCCGCCACCTACACAGGCGTTGGGAGCC
>JAUVTM010000098.1 GCA_030601545.1 Syntrophobacterales bacterium | reverse complement strand
GAGTATTTTAGGGGGAAAAATGTATATTTCGTGGTGGACAGTGCTTACCGAGAGGCTGTTGAAAGTATTGATGGCTTCGATAGAATAATTTACTTCCCGAGAAGAGAGATCTACGGAAGTAATGTGTTGAGAAGGACAGTATTGTACCTAAAATTTATCAAGAAAATCAGAAGCATATCCCCCGATGCTGTCATCGACTTACAGGGCGGAAGTGCTTCTTCTGCAGTGAGTTTTTTGTCAGGTGCTGCATACCGCCTTAGTAACTCCTCTGCCAGGAGATCGTATGTCTATAATACCAAAATCGACCTTCCAGTTGGCAAGCATAAGGTTCACAGTTACATGGAGGTTGCCATTGCTCTCGGAGCTAACATAGACGATCCATACTACCGGTTACACGCCTCAGAACGAAGGAGAAACTCACTTGGCCCTGTTCTTAAGCAACATGGAGTAACCTCCGAGAAACCAATTAGTTGCATCCATGCCGGTGCCGGCAACATTCACAAGCAGTGGTCCACAGAAGGTTTCGCAGAGGTTGCAGACTGGCTTTCCGCTCGAGGTTTCCAGGTCATCTTTGTCGGCGCTGGCCGCGACCAGGACAAGATTGATGCCACAATGTCCTTGATAAGTCACAAAGCATACAATCTTGGCGGCAGTTTATCCATCGGTGAGTTGATGGCCCTTTTTGAAATGAGTTCCCTCTTTTTGGGCAATGACAGCGGTCCCATGCACCTTGCTGCTGCCATGGGAACCCCTATTGTTGCTCTTTTTGGGCCGGTGGATGAGAGGAGATGGAGACCACTTTCTCCCAATTCTGTAGTGCTGAGAGGCCAAGAGCCGTGTGATGATTGCAGGAGCAAACGTGAAGATTGTGATAATTTTCCGTGTATTACCCTCCTGTCACCGAAGAAGGTGAAAGAGGCAATCGCCAAGCTGCTTGCAACTGGTTAGAATTAGCGGATCATTTCACCACAAAGAACACAAAGAGATTAAATCAGCAGTTGTTTATCCTGCCGGGCACAACGAATAGTCCCCTGCGGGCAAGTAACCCCAGATAACATAATCTCTTTTTCTTTGTGCCCTTTGTGTCCTTGGTGGTTCTAAATCCCCCGCCCTGCAAGGGCAAATACCTAGCGAAAGCCTCCCCCCCGGTACAGCCGCCAGGTTAGCACTACCACTGCCAGCAAGGGATGCTTTTTAAGTCGTGGAGTCCATTCAACCTTGACACCCGAGTGCCGTTCTATCTTCCACTGGATATATTCCAGCCCACCTTCAAAGGTAAAAAACGCTTTGCTTAGCCGCAAGATTGAAAGCATTTTACCTTGGACGTTGCGCAACCCCCAGGCCAAACGATTGCGGTTACGCACCCTCGCCGGAATGTTGGCTTGATAATGAAAACCGTCAGGCCTGTCAAAAACCTCCACCGCAAAAGGCACTGAAACCATGGCGGCTCGGGTCAGTTGCTCATAGTAGTCCTCCGCTTCGTCAAACAGATGGACGAGGTTCTGTGGTCGCTCTGACCTGAGTTCGGCCCGGTAGCTGAGTAATAGCCCCTGGCGCCACAAATCTCTAGCAGTAAAGCGGTCGGTTGTCTGAGGTAAGACGCGAGTTATGAAGGTAATGACGGCCCGCGCCAATGCTGCTCGTACCTGGCTTGCCGCTTGACTGTCACGAGCATAGACCAAGCCAACAGGCTGAGCAAAGCGTCCCCACAGGTAGGAATGAAACCATTGTACCGAGGTGCCACGCTGGAAGTCTTTGAGGGTAAGAACTGCATACTTGGTGCGCACCACTCGATCCTGGACCGGCAATTCCAGATAGAAGACATTGGGTGGTAGCAGCTTATTGGTGCAGGCCTGCCTGCGGCTGCGGAAAGCGGTGCGGTAGCTGTCCACCAGCAAATAAAGGTCCACGATCCCATCACTATCGTCACCCGTGCGCAAACAGGAGCCATAGAATAGGACTGCTTGAGCAGCGTCCCCGTAGCGGTTCAGGAGCTCATCAGCCAGGGCCCGCACCCCTGGTGGAGCCGGGCGCGAAGACTCTTGGTCAATCAAGGTAGTGAGTAGTGGTGGGATTGACACGATCACAACCGCAAGAATGACACCTTGCCGCCATTTTGGACAACCACCGGTCCGAGATGAGATTCAGCCTTGAAAAGCTCACCATCCAGGGTAAAACCGCTGTTAAAAGTCAGCTGTACTTGCTGGACATTGTGGCTGAAGTAACCATTGTCAGGCGTCCCATAACGATTCCTCCGACCACGTATCAGGGCCGGCAGTGCCCGTAGCAGGTGTTGCGGCCGCGTCTCGACCGCAGTGTAATGCAATGTTCCGTCTTCTCTACCCCAAAAAGGGCTCAGCCCGAGAAAGAGCCGCTCGAGCGCGCTAATCATTAGCAAAAGGTAGTCCCGCCGCTCCGGCGGGCTTTGATCAAACCCTACGCTGATTGGCACGGGAGCCACGTAGTCACTACCCCTACTTGCAACCGCCAGGAGAAATAGGGCTATGGTGAGCCCGGGAGCCCACTCTCCCCGAAATCCGCGTCTGTTCAGCCTGTTGTTGAAGAATTGGATCCCCTGGTAAATACTGGCCGCCCCTAGAAACATTCCATAGATTGGATCCTGGGTAGGGGCCACTTGCACCCGCAAGACCGGGCGATGCAGGATGGCCACCTCCCCTTCCCCACCGTCTGCCCACGATAGTAGTCTCCGTAGCGCCTGTTCCCGAGACCCCTTCAAGCCCACATCACCAGCGGTCATACTGGTTGTCCCGGCCCGCAAAACCGCCAGGTGTGGAAACCTCTCAAAAGGCTTGTGATGGCAGAGGACAGTCAGCACCGCCTGAATGGTACCGTCGCCTCCGTTTACCGCGACTATGTTCACCCCCTTGCGGGCGAAGTCAACCAGGGCTGATGCCACATCGGCCGGTGTCAGGACTTCCCGATGGGACACCTGGGGGTAGGTAGCCAGAACCTCTCTGACCGCTCCCAGACCTCTGCGGTTGCCGCCGCTGCGTGGATTATTGAGTACTCCCACGCGTAGCGGTTCAGCAGCGGCAAAAACGCTGGGAGAATTACTCTCGAGCTTACTCTCCGGCGACGCAAGCCCGTCTTTATTGACTGTTATGCGAGGGTCACTCATAATTGCCCACTGACTCCACGGCAGCTTGGAACCCATCAGCGGTTCATGGCAAAAACTGATCTGTTATTGTATATTAGAAATTTGAATACTGTAAAGTGTGTGAACAGGTGCCGTCGACCGTACAGGTGGTAAACCCTCATGAATGAAACATTCACACTTGCCCATCTTTCTGACCTGCATCTATCTTCTCTGAATGATGTTAAGGTACGAGAGCTTCTGAACAAGCGCATATACGGCTATCTCAAGTGGCAGTTGAAAAGACGTGCTGAGCACCGCAGAGAGGTGCTCGATGCTCTGCTCCATAACCTGCAGTATACCACCCCTGACCACATCGCAGTCACCGGCGATCTGACACACTTGGGCCTGCCCAGAGAGTTCAGAGAGGTCAGAGATTTGCTGCAATCCCTCGGCTCGCCCTCACGGGTAACTGTGATACCCGGTAACCACGACACGTACGTGAGCACTGACTGGAATTCCACCTTTGCACTCTGGACGGATTACATGCTCTCCGATGAAGCACATCTTGGGGGCAAAGCGGGAACAAACGTGCACACTACTTTTCCCAGTTTGCGTGTACGCGGGATTGCAGCGCTAATCGGAGTTTCCACAGCTCGCCCGAGTGCACCGTTACTTGCCGTCGGCAGTGTCGGGCAGGTACAGTTGCAAAAATTGGAGAAGATTCTCGTGGAGACGGGACAACAGCAGTTGTTTCGGGTGGTGCTGATCCACCATCCCCCGGTGGACGGCACGGTCAGCTGGCGCAAACGCCTCACCGATGCTTCGGCCCTCCGATCGGTGCTGGACCGATCCGGGGTGGAGCTTATTCTCCACGGTCACGCTCACCGCAGTTCCCTGAGGCAACTGGAAACAACTGCCGGCAAGGTTCCGGCAATCGGCGTGCCTTCTGCATCAGCGCTCGGTCGCACGTCTTCCCGCCGGGCTAGATACCACCTTTATAGCCTCAAAGGAAATCCTCGTGGCTGGGAAATGGTGTTCACCGTAATGTGCTATTCCCCAGCGCAGCAAAGGTTTATTGAAGAGATTAAAAAGAACGTGCTGCTGCCCCGCCCGGTGGCCGGACCGCCTGAGGCGGATTCATGAAACATCCGGACTAAGGAATCCCTGGAGTATGAGCCAAGGAGAAGCGAGGATCAGGGAGCATGACGGAGCCGCCAGAGGGCAATCCACAGGATTGCCGCCACAGGTGCTAGTGTGGTGATCGCCGGATGTAGCTCGAGCAATAGTCCCATATAGCCAATGATCTGATTGGCCAAATAGAACCCGATTCCTAGCATGGCCCCCACCGTTATGCGCAACCCTATTGTTGTCCCCCGGGGAGGTCCGAATACAAATGGGAGCGACAGCAAGACCATTGCACCCGTGGTCAGTGGCACAGCCAGCTTCTGCCATAGGGCCAGCACATAAGTATCCGCATTCTGCCCTCTCTGCCTCAGAGCCTGGATGTATTGATACAGATCTGACGGCGACAGGCTGTCTGGTGGGAGCGCCAATATATTAACCTGCTCCGTACTTAAGAACGATTCCAGAGCCATGGTGGGAAGATTGTACGTGGTGATCCTCTGTTCCTCGATGACTTTCTTCCGAATATCCTTGAGCACCCAGCGCTTGTTATTGTGGATGTCCGCTTCGCGGGCGTGAATGAAGGCGCGCAGACCACCCTCTTCGTCGCCCTCATAGATGTCGAGGTCGGTTGCAATGCCCCCTGAAAGGGTCTTACCGACATGGATGAAAGAATGGCCTTGGCGGGCCCAGAACCCATCTCTTGTAAGCAGGATTCCCGTATCTGAAATCGCCAGTGAACGGCTCAGCCGCGCGTGCTGCTCCATTGGCGGGGCGACATACTCCTCGAGGATGCCCGTCGCCAACATGAGCAGGGCGCCAGTGGCGAGCACTGAGAAACAAATACGCTGAACTGACAACCCAGCAGCCCGCATGACGATAAGTTCACCTTTATCAGCCAGCATCCCCAAGGCAATGATGCTGCCTAACAGAGCAGCCATCGGCACCATATCAAGTACCCGTCTGGGAATCGTTAGGCCTATATAGGCGAAGGCATCCAGCAGTTGGTAATTTCCCTTGCCAATGTCATCCAGTTGCACGACAAATTCCAGAAAGCTGAACAAGGAGACGAGTATAAAGATTACCAGCAAAAAGCCTTGAATGAAACTAACGCCGATATAACGATCAAGTGTTTTCATCTATAGTTCCCGGATGGCCAACCATTGACGGCTTCGTAAAAAGTCCATCTGTCCCGCCACGGCGGGATTGCGCTTCATCTTTAGTCATTGCGGCGTACCTGTAAGTACGCCTCATTCCTAAAGATTTGCGCGCCTTGCATCTGAAGCTTTTTACTGTGCCGTCTCATTAATGACTTTTTACGAGATCATCAACCATCATTGCCCCAAAAACTTCCAATAAGGGTTTAGACCCGGGAGCGGCGCCATCGGCTTCGCCACCGAAAGGCAAAGGTTGGCTGAAATAGCAAGATCAGTATCAGGCCGGCCAGCAAAACATTTACCCACCACATACCCGGCACCGATCCCACCACACCTTGGTCTACCCATTTCTTGGCCATCGCACTTGTGTTGTAGTAGACGGCATAGATCAACACTGCCGTTCCCATTCTGGCATACTTGCCCTGGCGTGGGGCCGTTCGACTCAAAGGCACGCCGAGCAGGGCCAAAAGGATTGTGGCCAGGGGTGTGGATAACCTCCATTGTAATTCTGCCACATCCCTGGCCTTTTCGGAGCGGAACAGCCGCATGGTGGAAGCAGCTTTGCGTTTATACTCCACTGGTTTTATCTCCGGTGGTTCTAACGCCATTGTGGACTGTTTGAATTTCATAATGTGGCCTTGATCCCCAAGGCGAGAGAGTTCATACAGATACCCGTCCAAGAATATCAGTATCTGCTTGCCGCTCTTTTTGTCCACATGTTGATAGACTTGCTTGGCGTAGATAACCTGCACTTTGTCTCCAAGATCGCTATGTACAAAGATCCGTTTTGCTCGATTGTTTTCATGGTCAATCTCTTCGGCAAAGACAACGCGATTCATTCGTCGAACTCGGTAGAAACTGCCTGCCTTCCATCGGCTTATATCCAATTCAGCCTTTGCATGTGCCTTGAGGCTGTAGCCTTTCTCGTATGCCCAGGGGCGGACGTACAAAGACAGACTTGCTACCACAATCGCCAGGAGCAGGGATACATAGAAGACGGCTCGCACCACCCGGGCTGTGCTCACACCGCAGGCGGACAGGGCTGTGATCTCGGAATCTGTGTACATTCGGCCCAAAGCAACCACAACAGAGAAATACAAGGTGGTGGGCAGCAGCACCTCTAAACCGATGGCCACCTTGAGCAGGATCAGATATATGACCGTCTTCCCCGACAGCAGGCCGGCAGCGGCGGCAGCCAAGTAATCGGCTGCTTCATAGCTGGCAAAAATAACCACCAAGATAATGCATATGACCACCAGGGGCTTGCTTATTTCGCGTATTAGATAGCGGTCTATGATCATGGTACTCGTCTCGCCCACTCAACCAGTTCGATTGGCCACAATAGATTCAACGAGCTTCCAGTCGCTGAAGGTATCAACATCCACGGCTGCCTCCGGAAAGGGCAGGAGAACGGCACCGGCTCTTAGCCCAATCCGCTTCGATATTCGTTCCAACCCTTCTTCAAGAGATGGCCGCTTCAGCAAATAGAGCAATAAGTTAAACCAACCAAAACCAGCGATAAGCCGCAATGTTTTTTTGCGCTGGCTTTCAACCTTACGCCAAAAATGAGCTGCACTCCGCGCCTCAGGTGTCAAGAAACCGAAGAGGTTACACGAGCAGTACGAACCGTCTCCCAATGGAATAGCAGTTCTCTTTGTCTCCGGATATTTAGCCGTAACCAATTCATGCAGAGCCAGTCCTACCACTACGTCCTTACCGCTTCCGCGCGCCCCGGAGCAGAAATAATCCACTATCTCGGCAGTGAGTAGCGCATGGTCTGCTGTGGTCACTAAGACAGGGGTGCTATCTGGCAGAGATTGCATAGCGTGGTAAGTGCTGGAACTTGGAGTTGCCTGGCTTTCCACCCATCTAACCTTCCCTGAACCGATACGAACACGAAGTTCTTTGTCCTGATCTACGGCAGACTTGTCAGGCCCGCAAAGTACTATTCCTTCTATCTCCCGGGCTGCCTCGAGAGCGTCAAGTACGCGCAGCACCATTGGCCTGCCCCCCACAGGGGTCAACGACTTGCAGCTGACACCGGCGGCCTCGGCCACCGGATCTCCGGGCTTACGGTCCCCGGCGAG
>JAUVTM010000059.1 GCA_030601545.1 Syntrophobacterales bacterium | reverse complement strand
CCCCTAAAGATCTTAGCAATGCCATAAGTAAGCTTTTTGATGCCCAACGAGGTGAAACCAGCTCTGCCAATCTCCTCCAGAAAGTCATTTGCAGTTGGGAAACCGTGTACCGAGTCGGCCAGATAACTATAAGCATAATTGGTCTGCGACAGCAAATTCCCCAGCGGCGGCAGAATGAAATCAAAATAGAGCCGGTAGATTGTTCCCAGCACCAGGTCGTCCGGGATGTCAAATTCCATAACCAACAACTGACCACCTGGCTTTAATACGCGATGAAATTCGGCCAGTGCCTGCTCTCGTTCCTCAATGTTTCGGATGCCGAATGCAATGGTCGCAGCATCAAAATAGCCGTCTTTCACTGGCAACTGACGTCCATCCCCCAAGCTCAGCTGAATACGGCTGTCCAACTTTCTGGATCTCACTTTTCTTCGACCCATTTTGAGCATCTTAGGAGAAAAATCGACACCCACGACCTTGGCTTCCGGGTGGTACCTGCATATCTCGACTGCAACCTCTGCCGTGCCAGTAGCCATATCCAGAACCAGGGCTTCACCTGAAAACTTGAGACACTGAGCCATGGCTCGCCTCCAATATGAATCCCTTCTTAATGAGAGAACGCTGTTCTGGAAATCATAGGAGAAGGCTATGGTCTCGAACATTCTTTTTACTTGGGAATCTTTCATCGCCATATCCAAAAATAAAGGAGACAGGAGTCAGAATCCAGAGAGGCACACGGCTCAAGGCTCAGGGCGCAAGGGAAAAATATTGTCTTCTATTGCCTTGTGCCTTACTCCTTATCTAAATTCGCAATTCGCAATCCGCAATTCGAAATTACCTCCCTATGCCCTATGCTTCTTTTACTTCCTATCCTAACCCAAGAACCTTACCGCCTTGGTAGATCAGGAAGGAGACCACCCATGCCAGGACCACGGAATAGCTAATGCTGAACCCGGTCCACTTCCACGAATTAGTTTCTCGCCGAATCACCGCAACCGTAGCCAAACACGGAATATAGATGAGCACGAAAGCCATGAGCGCGTATGCCCCAAGGGGTGTTATCCCTGAGGTCCGCAAGGACCGACGCAATGCTTCACTCTCCTCGTTTACATCCGCTCCGGCCGCATACAACACTCCGAGAGTGCTCACCACAATCTCTTTCGCCACAAATCCTGTGAGCACGGCCACACTTGTTCGCCAGTCAAAACCCAAGGGAGCAAAGATGGGCTGAATAAGATGGCCCAATTGCCCGAGAAAGCTGCTTTCCAGCCTAGCCATTTCATTGTCCGGATCTGAATTCTTCAGATTATTCTCCGTCACCGCCGGCGACACTGGCTGTTGTGATTCAGTAACGGTGAGCACCCTTTCCTGGGCGGCACTCGTAACCCCTCTCTCCACAGCCTGCCCCCGGTGCAGATCGGGGCTACGGGGGAAGCTGCCGAGGACCCAGACCAAGATAGAGCCAACCAGGATCACCCCACTCATTTTGCGTAAGAAAATCTGGCTACGATCCCACATGTGAATCAACAAGCTCTTCAATGTAGGGGCTCGATAGGGGGGAAGTTCCATTACGAAGGGAGCAATATCACCCCGGAAAAGAGTGACACTGAAGAGCTTGCCCATGGATATGGCCAGGGCAATGCCGAGGGCATAGATGCTGAAAATGACGTTGCCGGCACTGGCTCCGAAAAATGTTCCCGCCAGCAGTATATATACTGGTAATCGGGCTGAGCAACTGATCAGCGGGTTGATCAGGATGCTCAGCAACCGATCACGTTCGCTTTCGAGGGTGCGCGTAGCCATGATCGCCGGGACATTGCAGCCAAAACCCATGAGCAAGGGAATAAACGCCTTGCCGTGCAGCCCAATGACGTGCATTACCCTGTCCATGATAAAGGCGGCTCTCGCCAAGTAGCCTGTATCCTCAAACAAGGCAATACAGAAAAAGAGAATCAAAATGTTGGGCAAGAAAATGATTACACTGCCCACGCCGGCGATTATACCGTTGACCAGCAGGTCCTGTAGGAGTCCCGTTGGCAATAGCCCGGTCACAAAGGCTCCAAGCAAGCTCACCCCGGCGTCGATCCACTCCATGGGATAAGCGCCCAGGGTGAAGGTCGCCTGAAACATGGCCCAGATAAAAAAGATGAAGACGGGAAAACCCAGAATCCTGTTTGTTAGAACCAGATCGACCTGCCTGGAGAGATCAAATTTAGTCTGGCCCGAGACTTTAAGGACCTCCTTGAGAGCCCCCCCAATAAAACCATAGCGCTGGTCTATGAGCACCATTTCGGCGTCGTCTTTATAAAACTCACCCAACCGTGCGCGGCTTGCCTCAGCTTGAGCCACAATTTCTTTGCCGATCTCCCCGAGCGATTTTACCCTCTCCTGCACAGCTGCATCATTTTCCAACAGTTTCACGGCCAGCCAGCGGGTTGAAAAGCGTTCACCAATTGAGGTATCCCTCCAGATAACGTCCTGGATCTTCTTTATTTCCTTCTCAAGTTCGTGGCCGTAGGAAATGTGGATGTGCCGGCTCACCGTATCCCGGTCTTCGACCACTTCCAATACTTTGTCCAGTAATTCCTTCATCCCCTGATTCTTGGTACCGATCGTGAAAACCACAGGCACACCCAACAGAGTAGCCAACCTGTCAGCGTCAATCTGGTGGCCGCGCGCCTGGGCCACATCAGCCATGTTAAGGGCAAGAATAAGTTTTACCCCCATCTCTATAAGCTGGGTGGCAAGGTAGAGATTCCGTTCCAGGTTGGAGGCATCCACAATATCCACAACCACGTCCGGCTTCGAGTCAACCAGGAAACGGCGGGCCACGATTTCTTCAATGGAATATGCGGTCAGGCTGTAGGTCCCCGGGAGATCAACCACCCGCAATCGGTGGCCGTTATGGATCACGGTGCCCACCTTCTTCTCCACCGTCACCCCAGGCCAGTTTCCCACATGCTGACGAGTACCTGTAAGATTATTAAAGATAGTGGTCTTGCCCGAGTTCGGATTCCCGGTCAGGGCAATGGTAATGGCTTCTTTCTTCACTTTTGTTCTTGCTCCAGCTTTTCCATCATTATCTGGGCCGCTTCTTCCACCCGCAGCGAGACGTGGTAGCCTTTGATCACCAGTTCAATCGGATCTCGAAGAGGAGCATATTTTTCAACGAATACCTCAGATCCCCTGATGAAGCCCATCTCCTGTAGTCGCTTGCGAAAGGTGCCACTGCCGTTCAATTTTGTGATGATACCTCGCTCACCTTCTCTGAACTCACTCAATGGAATCATCAACTCATCTCCAAATCCGGCGAATAAGGTCCTCGACCAAATTCACCCTAGCCTGAAGAAATGATAAGGATTGTAACCGGGAACCAATATGAGTGGAACTCCTCAGCCAACGTCTTTGGCAGGGCTGTTGTTGGTAGAGACGAGCACTTTTTGGCTGAGGCCGTGTCCCAGGGCGATCCTGCTACCGCGGAAGGCAACGATGATAGGGCCGGGTCCTCTTGCTTTGATAACCTCTATAGTTGTTCCGGGGGTGAGTCCCATGTCAGCCAATCGCTGCTGGACCTGTTTCCCACCCAGCAATCGCTCAATAACTACTTCCTCTCCGGAAAGCACAAAAGACAAAGGAATACCCGGCCGTCGCTGTTTTCGGCACTTTCCACAAATGCCGTAGAGCTCCATTTTATGATGCAGCAAGGTAAAATATCTATCCTGGGCGATTTGTCGTTGCAATGCTTCAATCTCAGTATTGTGGAACTCCTGAATCCTACCGCAGTCGGCGCATATTAGATGGTCATGATGCCAACCGATGTGACGATGTTCATATTGGACCTCCTGGCCTTCAAATTCCTTCTTGGAAGCATATCCATAGCGGCAGAGAAGATCCAAGGTCTCGCCAATGAAGTCGCTGGCCAATCGCTGGCCTTCGCTCTCGAGCTGCTCCTTGAGAGCAGCAATAGTGAGATGCTGTGTTGTCCCCAAGAATGCCTCGAGCACCAGCAACCGCTTATCACTATAGTTCAGGCCATGCTCTTTGCAGATGTTGATGAATTCATCTCTCTCGTATTGGTGTAGATGTTCCATAGAGCCTCGAGTCCTTTATACAACAACCATTTCGTCGTTAAGCTGTTGCACGCCTTTGCCGTCTGCTGTGTTAGTCACTTGTGCACCTTGCACTTGCCACAATGCCCATACACTTCGAGTTTGTGTCCAGTTACGAGAAAATCATAAAGTTCCCCGACCTTCTCCTCTACATCCTTGACAATTTCTTCGGTAAATTCCACCACCTTGCCACAATCTAGACAACGAAGGTGGCAGTGGTGTTCATGCCCATAGATGTGTTCGTAGTGCAGATGACCATCCTCGAAGTAGGCTTCCTGGATGAGGCCGCTCTCGAGCAGCAGGGGAATGGTACGGTAAATCGTGGCCTTGGAAATTTTTTCGTTCTGACGCCGGAGTAGCACGTAAAGTTCATCCACGTCAAAATGGTCATGGACGGCGAATACCGCCCTGACTACCTGTTCACGCTCGGGTGTTTTTCTTAAACCCTTATTGCGAATGAATTCTCTGAATACCTCGATTTCACTTTTCATGGCAATCCCTATTGAGAACGAATTGCGATAATAGCTGCGACGAATGCTTTTGTCAAGGGCAAATTTCATAGCCGTCAGCCACCAGCGTTCAGCGGTTACCTAAGATCTATCCTGGTCAAAAGTAGGGCCGGTCACCGTACCGGCCAAGAGATCTTCCCTTCTGCAAAGACCTGTTTACGGCGGGTGCGGAGACCCGCCCTACGTTCTTGTGATGGGGTATTGGAATTTATTCTTCCATTACTCCAGCAAAGCACCTTTCCCTGGCCCAGGCTAAGGTGCTTCCCGGAAAATCCTTGGATTGACCCGGCAAAATAGTGTATTGATCAAGACATGAAAGTGACTACCACCCTGGCTTTCACACTTATCGGCTTTGCTGCCACTATTGGCCAGATTCTCGTACTTCGAGAACTACTACCCGTCTTCTCCGGTAGTGAACTGGCAGTGGCCATTGTTCTTGCCGCCTGGCTTTTTTGGACGGCGCTGGGCGGCCTGCTAGGGGGCAAAATTTCCCGCTCTTACGGCCTCAGCCAACCTCTGTTTGGATACCTGCAGAGTTTCAGCGGTGTCATTCTTGCGGTAACGATCTTCTTCATCAGGATGGCCCGCTCTCTTTTCCAAATTGGCGCCGGCGAACTTGTCACCTTAGGACAGATGCTGTCCATCTCTTTCCTCACCCTCGCCCCTTTCTGCCTTATCTCCGGTGTGCTATTCAGCCTGGCTTGCTCTCTTTTGGCTGCTCAGATACCAGCCTGGACGAGGTCGCCCGGTCTGGTTTACTTTCTTGAGGGACTTGGGGCCGGCATCGGTGGCCTACTATTTACGCTCCTGCTCATTCACTATTTCAATGCCATCCAGATCGCCAGTGGAATTGCCCTGCTTCTCTGTGGTTCAGGTCTTATCTTGATCCTGCAGGCGAGCCGTGGCCGTTGGCCTCACCTTTCCACCTTCGGTGTCATTTTTCTGTGCCTCTTTTTTGTCCAGTACCAGAGCACAAAGTTGGACAAGATCAGCCGGGAATGGCAATGGCCCGGATTTCGTCTCATAGCCTCTGAAGAAACCATTTTTGGTCACATCACTGTGGTAGCCAAAGAAAACCAGCTCTCTTTTTTCGAGAGTGGTCTCTGGAACTTTACTGTGCCCGATCAATTGAGTGCAGAAGGGGCGGTCCACTATGCCCTCCTTCAGCATCCTGGACCTAAAAGCGTTCTTCTTATTGGAGGGGGCGTCTCTGAGTCTCTAGGCCAGTTGCTCCAACATCCCAGCGTCCGCAACGTAGAGTATGTAGAGTTGGATCCCAGGCTCATCCAACTGGGAAAAATCCATCTTCCAGTGCATGTTACAGCTGCTTTGAAAGATCCACGCGTAATGGTTCATCACGAAGACGGCCGACACTATCTTGCCCACAGCTCAAACCTCTACGATGTCATTCTGGTGAACCTTCCCGAGCCTTATACCGCGCAGCTTAATCGATTTTACACTCAGGAATTTTTTCGGCTCGCTGCCAGTAAGATGCGGGAAGGAGGCGTATTTTCCTTCTCTGCCAGCGGTTCTGAAACCGCACTCGGTCCCATCCAGGCAAAATACCTGAAGTTACTCTATTTAACCGCATTGAGAGTCTTCCCGGAAGTGGTCGTTTTTCCCGGACAGACGGCCCGTTTTTTTTGTTCTAACTCCCATGGAATTCTCACAACCCAACCGGAAACTCTGGTACAGCGACTGCAGCAGCGTAAGTTGCAGCTCCTCTATGTACAAGATCATTACATGTTGTGGGATCTATCGCCTCTGCGGCAGGAAACTTTTCTGGCAATGGTTGACCAGGCAGGTGAGAGTGGAGTGAACAGCGATCTCAACCCCAGAGCCTATTCATATAACTTACTCATGTGGAGTTCCCAATATTCGCAGATGATAGGAAGGGCCTTCTCTGCTCTAAGCAGACGCATGGTCTGGACCGGAATGCTTATCCTGTGTGGCCTTGTTGCACTCTTGAGTTTCCGGCAACGTTTCGGGGCCACATCCTCCTCATTTCCCACAGGTAAGTTACTTTACTCTGTTTCCATCTTTGGTCTCACCGAAGTATCACTTCAAATCCTCATCATTTTTGCATTTCAGGTGTTCTTTGGCTACGTCTATTATAAGATTGGTCTTCTTCTGGCTCTTTTCATGGTTGGACTGGCCGCGGGGAGTGTCACTCTGAGCTACTACCCCAGAAAGAGATCGAGTCAAATCAGAGCTCTTGTCACTTTCCAAACCATCCTCGCCTGCTTTTGCCTTGTTTTGGCAATTGTCATTGTCTACTTTCACAATCGTCCGACCTTAAATCTTCACCACTTCTTATACCGAGAAACGTTCTCTTTCATGAGTTTCGCTGCGGGCTTTATTGGCGGCACCCACTTCCCCCTTAGCAATCGTCTTCTCCTCACCGAGCAGACTCGCGTTGGCCGTGTTGCAGGTTTGATTTACGCAGTTGATCTATTGGGATCTTTTTTGGGCTGCCTCTTGGTGGGCCTTGTTCTTATCCCCTCGGTGGGAATTCTTCAGACGCTCATTCTTCTCGCCCTGGTTAATGTCTCGGCCATCCTGCCTTTCATCATCTCTTGGCCACCCTCAGCTGTTCTAGAGAGGTGAGAAGATTTACCGCAGAGCACGCCGAGCAATGCCCAGCTTGCAGCGGGCAGCGGGCAGCGGGCAGCGGGCAGCGGGCAGCGGGCAGCGGGCAGCGGGCAGCGGGCAGGTAATAATAAATGCACTCTGCCGGCTTGGCAAGAGTTAAATGCCCCATTTACTCTTGCCCTGGCTTCGGTCTGTTCATGACTAGGATCTTGATCTCGTACTCGAAGACCACCTCGATCTTAGATTTGTCAATTACCTTGCCCACGAAGCCGAGTCCGAAGGTTGGATGGGCCACGGCTTGTTTTTCGCTGTATGAAGCGCCCGGGTCGTATGGCAGAGTCTCCATCTCCCCGGCTACTTCTTTGAGAGCTTGCCACTCCTTCAAGGACACCTGGGGACGAAAGGTCCTGGCGGACTCAACCTTCTTCAAGACCTTTGCTTGGCGTTCGGATGGAAGAGGAACCTTCCTGGTGATGGTAGCCAGTGAGGGGCGGTACCGGTGTTGGCTATTGCATCGGGTGCAAATCACCAGGTATATCTTCTTCTCCTTCATGGCCACCACCCGGTGGATGGTCTCCTCCTTGCAGCGGGGACATATGGAGTCAGTCTCATCCCCCACTGACGTTGTTTTCCACGGATGTCCTTTTAATCTATCAGCCAACGAAACTCCAGAGAACGCCGGCGGCTATGGCAGAACCGATAACTCCTGCAACATTTGGCGCCATGGCGTGCATTAGCAAATAATTACTCGGATCCTCAGCGTTGCCTACCATCTGCACCACCCGGGCCGAGTCCGGCACTGCCGAAACTCCAGCCGCACCCAAGAGAGGGTTAATCTTGTCACTGCTCAGTAGGTTCATCAGTTTAGCGAAGATCACTCCTCCTGCCGTGGCCACCATGAAGGAGCAGGCACCCAGGATAAAAATACCGATGGACTTGCCAGTGAGAAATACATCAGCCTGGGTACTGGCACCTACGGTTAGACCGAGAATAATTGTTACTGTATCGACCACAGCGGTCCGAGCGGTTCTCGCCAGGCGGTCTGTAACCATACATTCTTTCAAAAGATTACCAAAGAAGAGCATGCCAAGCAATGGTAAGGCGGCAGGGGCCAAGAAGCAGCAAAACAAGAATGCCACGATGGGAAATAAAATCTTCTCTTGTGAGCTCACTTCCCTGGGGTCACTCATTTTGATGAGACGTTCTTGTCGGCTGGTGAGCAGTCTCATAATTGGCGGCTGGATCACCGGCACCAAGGCCATGTACGAATAGGCTGCGATGGCAATGGGTCCCACCAGGTGTGGTGCCAACTTGGCCGACAAAAAGATGGCAGTGGGGCCGTCCGCACCACCAATTATACCGATAGAAGCTGCTTCTGTTGGGACAAAACCTAGAAACAGCGCCCCTAAAAATGTCATAAAAACCCCGAGTTGGGCAGCTGCACCCAGCAAAATGAGTTTGGGCCTGGCCAGGAGGGTGGAAAAATCTGTCATGGCACCAATGCCCAAAAAGATCAAAGGAGGATAAATGCCCTGGCGCACCCCAAAGTAGAGGTAGTTGAGCACCGAACCTTCCTCATAAATACCCAAACCCAACCCTTTGAAAACCGGGATGTTGCCAACCAGGATACCGAAGCCGATGGGGACCAGAAGCAAGGGCTCGTAGTGTTTGGCTATACCGAGATAAAGGAAGACCAGCCCCACACCGATCATGACAAAATTGCGATAGTCAACCATGCCAAAACCGGTATTTTGTAAAAACTCTATTAGGAGCTCCATAATAACTTCCTCGCACGTTCTCCGTGCCACCAGAGTAATGCAGTGGTGGTACATTGCAAAATATCAAATTCCAAACACCAAATCTCAGGGTGCCGGGTGTCAGGTGTCAGGTGTCAGGAAAAAGAAATATAGAAGCTGAAACCTGAACACTGACACCTTAGTCATTGTGATTCGCGATTTGGAATTTTTGACACTCTAGTACTCCAACTTAGCACTTGCTCGGTTGACCGCTAGGGCCTCATTTGTTCTCTTTAAACTTGCTTTCAACTGGACCCTCCTTTTCACTTGCCTTTGCCCAGCGGAACAGGCCGTCTGTGCCACCTACCATAGTGCCCCTTACAAGCAAACGGTTAATGGTTGAGTGAACCCTGGCCAGTCCTCGCTGCTCGGCCACCTCGATGAGCCGGGGAAGCTTGAATGGCTCCTTCATGTGA
>JAUVTM010000338.1 GCA_030601545.1 Syntrophobacterales bacterium | reverse complement strand
CCATGGGCAAGGCAGTCAGAGACAATGCCGTAACCCGGCTTGGTGATGACCCCATCAACCGCGGCAACCACATCCTCGTAGCTAAGAGGGTGCTCATCCAGGCAAATACCGTTGCGAAAATGAAAGCTCAAAGGGTATTTGAAAAGAAACACTGCATCGGTGATTTCCTCTAACCGCTTTTGCGCAGTCTCTCCCAGATCGAGCCAACCGAAAGAGATAAGATAGACCTTCTGATCTAGCCGTAATCCAAGAATTTTCAGGGTCTCCTCGCGTTTTCGTTTAGCCCGACGCGCCACGAGAGGGACGTCTTGAATGTTAGGACAGGCCGAGCAATCCCCGTGCATGGGTAATTGGAGGAGAAGATGGCATTTATGATATGATTCCCGGATCCAGTCCACCAAAGGAGTCCAACGGGAGTCTGCGGAAGCGTATGCCTGATATATCCAGTCCCAGGTGAAGTTCCCCATCCCTATGGCTGGAATGAAAGCCTGAGATGCGGCCGCAAAAGGCAAAAAGGGAATATCGCAGACTACAGCCTGAATCTCCTGGGCGTTGAGAAAATGAATTTCATCTGCCACCAGAGCATCCCGATGGTCATGAAGGGATTGCAATTGGTCTAAGGTAGCGCTCAGATCAAATTGGATGCTATCTCTTTGAACCAAACCAATGTCTAGCTGTTTTCTCCTGATGGACACAGAGTCGCCCAGGCTCTGGTCCACAAGGAACTCAGGAAGGGTGGATACGATCACGATCTCTAAAGCCGGTGCTAGCATCAGTAAATGGCGCATCACCTCAATGGAACGCACCGCGTGTCCAAACCCATGCGGTGTGATGTAATAGGCGAGCTGTTTTCGTTTCATTCCGATACCATAAAGTTAAACCGTCAATTCGTTTATTCGTCAAATTGTTAGAAATCGCCAGATCACGAATTAACGATTTGACGAATGGACTATTTGACCAACTTACGCTTTGCGCCATGCGTGTTGGGAGGCAACCATGTCTAACCCAGAAACCTTAGATATCGAAAATTTTCAATTTCGTGGCCTCCACCCCAATGTGTTCTTGGGAACGGCCAGTGATCGGTATGCGGGGTGGCTTGGTCAGATCTATTCAGAAAAACTCTACGGTGATCGAATTGCCCAAAGAAAAAAAGCCGTGGGTGGAAAATCATTCGTGGAGGAAGTTCTCCCGGTTGAGAGTGTTAAGGAGTACTTCCAACATTTCCGGGTGCTCGAGCTGGATTTTACCTTTTATCGGCTTTTATTGGAAGAGGATGGAGAGCCAACTCCAAACTATCACGTACTGCAAAGATACCGCCAGTATCTGAAGGAAGGTGATAGCCTCATACTCAAAGTCCCCCAAGCGATCTGTGCGCAGAAGTTATGGCGTGGGGGCCGGTATGTTGTTAATGAAAGCTACCTGAATGGTGCAATCTTTACCCGTCAATTCTATGATCCGGCAGTGGCCATTCTTGGTCCCTACCTTAGCGGCCTCATTTTTGAACAGGAGTATCAACGCAAGAAAGATCGCACTTCCCCACAGGAGTTGGCGACAGACCTCGATTTGTTTTTCAAGGAAATTCCCAAAGAGAGCCGTTACCACCTGGAATTGCGCACCGAGCCTTACCTCACGAATCCGGTTTTTCAGGTGATGGAGAAACATGGTGTTGGTCAGGTGCTCTCGCACTGGACCTGGCTTCCCTCCCTTGACAAGCAGTTTGCTAAATCAGGACGCAGATTCTTCAACTCGGGCGGCCAGGCCATAATTCGTTTGATGACCCCTCGCGGGGCACGCTATGAAGAGGCTTACGCCCAAG
>JAUVTM010000018.1 GCA_030601545.1 Syntrophobacterales bacterium | reverse complement strand
AAAAAAAGGGTGCTTTAACCTCTCGAAACGAGGTCTTTTTAGCACCCTTTGATAGCATTAAGCAAGCCCCTATTGACGGTTACTTTTTGTCGTCATCAACCTCCTCAAACTCCGCTTCAACTACTTCTTCATCGCTGTCAGCACCGCCAGCAGCAGCCTCCCCGGGGTGCTCCTGAGCCGCCTCAGCCCCGGTGTCCTGAGTTGCCTGCTGGTACATGGCTTCTGCCACTTTGTGTGAAGCCTGCATCAGCTCTTCTGAAGCTTGCTTGATGGCTTCAGCATCATCACCTTCCATAGCTGTTCTGAGCCGCTGCACCTGCTCCTCTACATTTTGCTTGGTGGCCGCGTCAACCTTGTCTTCCATTTCTTTCAGGGTTTTCTCGGTATGATAGATGAGAGAGTCGGCATTGTTCTTAGCCTCGACCAGTTCTCTCTTCTTCTTGTCCTCCTCAGAGTGCATATCCGCTTCCTTGATGGCTTGTTGGATCTCCTCCTCACTCAAACCGCTGGAAGCGGTGATGCTGATGGACTGCTCCTTTCCTGTTCCCAGGTCCTTGGCCGAGACGTTAACAATTCCATTGGCATCAATATCGAAGGTCACGTCAATCTGCGGAAGTCCCCTCGGTGCTGGGGGGATGCCCACCAACTCGAAGCGTCCCAGAGTCTTGTTACCTGCCGCCATCTCCCGCTCACCCTGCAACACGTGGATGGAGACGGCCGGCTGATTATCGGCAGCCGTAGAAAAAATCTGGCTCTTCCGAGTTGGGATGGTAGTATTTTTTTCGATGAGCTTGGTCATTACTCCGCCCAGAGTCTCAATACCAAGCGAGAGCGGGGTGATATCCAAAAGCAGTACATCTTTCACGTCGCCTTTGAGCACTCCGGCCTGAATTGCAGCACCTACGCCAACCACTTCATCGGGGTTGACTCCTTTATGTGGCTCCTTGCCAAAAAGTTCCTTAACCTTTTCTTGGATCTTGGGCATCCGGGTCATACCGCCCACCAGGATCACCTCATCGATCTCTGAGGTCGCCAAGCCTGCATCCTTGAGAGCGGTTTGTATGGGAGGAACCAGTTTTTCAACGAGATCCTCCACCAATGACTCCATCTTGGATCTACTTAACTTCATATTGAGGTGCTTAGGACCACTGGCGTCAGCGGTGACAAACGGCAGGTTGATCTCGGTTTCCATGGAGGTGGAGAGCTCCATCTTGGCCTTCTCTGCAGCCTCTTTGAGACGCTGCAAGGCCATTTTGTCTCCCCGAAGATCAAACCCCTGGTCTTTACGAAACTCATCAGCCAGCCAAGCAATAATCCTCTGGTCGAAATCCTCTCCACCCAGGTGAGTATCTCCATTTGTCGCCTTTACCTCAAAAACGCCATCACCAATTTCCAAAATGGAAATATCATATGTGCCGCCGCCCAAATCAAAGACCGCAATCTTCTCGTCTTTTTTCTTGTCGAGGCCGTAGGCAAGTGAAGCTGCCGTGGGTTCGTTGATAATCCTCAGAACATTGAGCCCAGCTATTCGGCCAGCATCTTTGGTGGCCTGGCGCTGACTGTCGTTGAAGTAAGCAGGTACAGTGATCACCGCATCGGTCACCTTTTCACCCAGATAATCCTCCGCGGTCTGCTTCATCTTCTGCAGAACCATGGCCGAAATCTCTGCGGGGCTATACTCCTTGCCACGAATCTGGATGTGTGCATCACCGTTGTTAGCTTTGACGATCTCGTAAGGGCAGATGGAAATATCGTGCTTGACCTCTGGAGAGTCATACTTCCTACCGATCAAGCGTTTGACCGCATAGACTGTGTTCTCGGGATTGGTGATTGCCTGTCTTTTTGCAACCTGACCCAATAGCCGCTCGCCACTTTCTGTGAAAGCGACAATAGACGGAGTCGTGCGGCCTCCTTCGGCATTTGTGAGGACCTTTGCCTCTTTGCCTTCCATCACTGCAACGACTGAGTTTGTCGTCCCTAGATCAATGCCGATAATTTTTGCCATTCTTTCCTCCTCAATCTCTTATCCTAATGTGGTTTTTCTACTCTGGCCCTGTCTCTTACGCCTTTTTTACCTTTATCTTTACCTCACCACTGTTCGCTTCCGCAGCCTTGGCTGTGGTTTGCCCTCGGGTAGCGGTGTCTTGCTGGCTGGACCGTTTGGACACAATTACCACTGCCGGCCTAAGCAACCTCTCCTTGAGCAGATAGCCCTTCTGTAATTCCCTCAGTACTGTGTTGGGCTCGTGATCATCGCTCTCTTCCTGAGAAACGGCCTCGTGAAAGTTCGGGTCAAAGGGTTTCCCTGCTGCCTCTACCGGCGTGCAGCCGAACCTAGTCAGCGTGTCAAGGAAGCCCTTGAGCGTCATGTTTAAGCCCTCCACCAGACGACCCCCCTGATCTGCACTGGCTTCTGAGTGTTCTAGGGCCCGTTCCAGATTGTCTATTACGGGCAGCAACTCGCGCATAAAAGATTCATTTGTGTAGCGAGTCTGCTCCTCTTTCTCTCGTTGCAGCCTTTTCTTGAAATTTTCAGCATCCGCAGCAGTGCGCAGAACTCGTTCCCGGGCTTCACTGAGCTCACCCTCCAACTCCCGGTACTTGGCCAAAAGTGTATCCCCATCCGCCGTTTCAGGGTCAAAAGCCTCCTCTTGCTCAAACTCAGCCTCGTCCGCTCGAGCTTGGTTCTCCAACTCAGGTGAGATCTCTTGTTGGTCCTCTTGTTTTTCGTTCACACTGTTCTGAGGTTCGGCTGTTCGCTCTTTTTCTGAAACCACCCTTCTTCCTCCATTACTCCCCACTACTTTTTAATAACGATTAGCGCTGAGTCAAGCCCCCCTACCCTTATATTCATAATAAAGCTCCCCAAAAAATGAAGGGAGCTTGTAAAGATCCAAGATGTTCGTTGAGACCTAGAAAGTGTCCTCCAGCATCTTACTCAGGAGCTTGGCAGTGTAATCCACGAGAGGAATAATCCGCGAGTAGTCCATTCTCGTGGGCCCAATTACACCGAGGGTACCAAGAACCTCATCGCCGCTGGCATAGGGCGAAGTGACAAAGCTTACACTTTCCATGTCCAGCAGTTCGCTTTCTGAGCCGATAAAAATGTTGACCCCCCTGGCGGACATGCTTTTATCCAAAAGATCAATAATCTTGCTTTTTTCTTCGAAAGCGTTGAAGATCCGTCTCATCTGCTCCACGTCGGCAAATTCTGGGTTGTCCAAAAGATTGGTCCTGCCGCCGATGTAGAGCTCACTATTTTCTATGTTCTCCTGCAAAGCCTTCTGACTTAATTCCAGGGCCTTGGAAAGCAAACTGTCAAAGAGGACCTTCTCTTTTTTCATCTCCTCCAGCAACCGCGCCTTGACCTCGTTCAGGGTAAGATCCTGCAACATGTCATTGAGATAACGACCATATTTGTCCAGTTCCTCCTGAGAAATGTCTTCCTTTATTTCAAAGACCGTATTGTGAACAATGCCAGCCTGAGAAACCAGAATGGTCATGACCATACTCGTACGCAGCCAAACGAACTCGATCCGCTTGAGCACCGTGTGAGAGAGGCGAGGTGTCAGGACCACACCAGCCTGCTTGGAGAAAGACGAGAGGACCTTGGAAGTCTCTTGCAGCAATCCTTCCACCCGGGACACACCGCCCCTGTAGGATCGTCTGATTTGTTCTCGATCGGCAATGCTCAGCTGCTGTATCTTGAGAATTGCGTCGATGTATACTCGGAGCCCGAGTTCGGTGGGAACCCTGCCCGCGGATGTATGCGGTTGATAGAGGAGACCGAGTTCCTCCAGGTCTGCCATTACATTCCGGATGGTTGCTGGACTGACTCTCAGACCGTGCCTTTTTGCTATCGCTCGAGAACCAACGGGCACACCACCCTTGATGTACTCGAGGATAACCGCCTCCAGCACCCGCCGACTTCTTTCCCCTCTCACGAGTCCCTTCATGGCTACCTTTTTAGCACTCGCCCCTATCGAGTGCCAAGCAAATTAGCAATCGCTCCCAGCTTTGTCAAGATTTAAGTAAAGAATCCGGACCCAAAGGACCCGGCTGTGGACTGCCCCCTGAGGGGGCTTCCATACTCTTTCCCCCTTGCGGCGGTCTGCTGGAGTGATGGAGCATCGCAAAATATCAAACTCCAAACACCAAATTACAAACAAATCTCAAATTCCAATATTCAATGACCAAAACAGGTTTGGTCCGCCGCAGGCGGATTGGTTCCGCCTTCGGCGGATTATTTGTTTGATATTTGTGATTTGTGATTTGGAATTTCTATTCCTTCAGTACTCCAAAAGAGCTCGCACCTGTACCGGCAAAGCCATTGAACTCTGACATGACCCTAAAGACCAGGTTTTCGATGTTGAATAAAAGCGATCAGAGCACATCCCGGTAGTACTCTAGCCCGGATATTTCATGAATTGTCGTCGCGAGACCATGAAGATGGGCGTGCCACCGGGCAACCGCAGGGGGCAAAAAAATGACCGCCTGAGTGGGGCCACATCCAGACGGTCAAGAGAAAGGAGAAAAAGAGTTGAAGAGTCAAGAAGGCAGGGTACTCATTTTCGTGCTGTCCTTACCATCCTTACTCGTTTCACTAAACATAGCAAATTTCCTGCCACTTCTACGTATTGGCCGAATATTTCTATCACCTTGAAATAAATAATATTTTTGGAATTATAATCTTTATGGCTTTACGCGAAAAGATCAAATCCGGACATAATCCGGACATAATCCGGACTACTTGAGCACATATCGGGTACTTCTTCCTTTGCCAACACGTGCAACGATATCCAAATCCACCATTTGCCTGAGATCTCGACGGGCATGACGATCAGAGATGTGGTTTATTTGGATGTAGTAATCGTTGGTTATATACCCGTTGTTCTTGATGAAATTCATTGCCTTGACCTGCCGTTGATTAAGTCCTAGATAAGGCAGCAACTCACCATCTCCTGCCAGGTCCGAGGTAGTTTGGGTTTGACCCGAGGTTTCTTCGGTGATGCCCGGCAGTCGCTGCTGGAACAGCTCCTCGGGTAAATCCTGGGGGCGGACATCGTCACCGTCGCAGAAAATTACCGCACGTTCGATGACGTTTTCCAGCTCTCGTACGTTCCCTGTCCAGTCATACTGGTACAGGTACTTGAGTGCTTCATGACTTACTCTTTTGACTGGAATCCTATTTGCTTCGGCGGCCTTTTCCAAAAAGTGGTGAACCAGAATTGGTATATCATCTCTCCGTTCTCTCAGCGGCGGCACTTTAATGTGGACAACTTTGAGACGATAATAAAGGTCCTCTCTAAAACGTCCTAGATCCACCTCCCGGTCGAGCTCCCGGTTGGAGGCGGTAACCAGTCGGGCATCCACCTGCAAGGTCTTGGTGCCGCCCACCCGCTCAAACTTCATCTCTTGCAAGACCCTAAGCAATTTTACCTGCAGAGCAGGAGACATATCGCCCACTTCATCTAGAAAAAGAGTTCCACCGTGTGCTAACTCAAACCGCCCTTTCCGTTGCGTCACAGCACCGGTAAATGCCCCCCGCTCATGACCGAAGAGCTCGCTCTCCAGCAACGTTTCCGACAGCGCCGAACAGTTCACCGAAATAAATGGCTTATCGCGCCTAGGACTGTTGAAGTGAATTGCTCTGGCAACGAGTTCTTTGCCTGTGCCCGACTCTCCAGTTATCAACACTGAGGCTCGAGTTTGGGCCACCTTTTCTATAATCTCATAGACCTGGCGCATGATTTTGCTTTTACCTACAATGTTACCGAACTGGAAGCGCTCCTGCAATTCCCGGCTGAGCAACCGATTCTCCTGCTTGAGTCGGTGCATCTCTATGGCTTTTCGAATGGTAAGTATCAGCTCTTCGTTCTTAAAAGGCTTGGTGATGTAATCGAAAGCGCCCCGCTTCATAGCCTCCACAGCCTTTTCCACTGTGGCGTATGCTGTCATCATAATTACCGGCGGGTCGGGTTGCCGACTCCGTAATTGGGCGAGAAATTCCATCCCATCCGGACCAGGCATTCTCATGTCAGTTATCACCAGATCCAGGTCATGGCTCATGGTAATTTTGAGCGCCTCGGTGGTGCTGTCGGAGGTAATCACTTCGTATCCGGCATCCACGAGGAGAGCCTCTAGGACCAGGAGGTAGTTCTTCTCATCATCTACGATAAGAATGGTTTCCATGCTTCTCTTCTGCTGTGCCAATCAATTGATTCGTTATCCGTTATTCGGTGTTCTTGGCCAGACGGTAATCTTCTCGTTCATTACAAGATACCATTCGTGTTTCTTCCTAATAACTAATAACGTATAACCTATAACGAAAAGTCTTTCTGCCCGCTTGCCTGCCTGTCCCGCTCGTAGGAGCGGGGAGCTTGTCGCGGGGCTGCCTAGCTTGTAATGCCTTTAGCTCACAACCGGGTTCACGGGCAGGGAAATGATAATAGCTGTTCCCCTGTCTTCTACCTGCGCTCGTTCTTTCCTTGGTGGACTTTCAATGTGAACTGTACCACCATGGCTTTCAATTATGCTCCGGACTATGGGAAGTCCCAGCCCGGTACCCGTTTCGCGAGTGGTAAAAAAGGGATCAAAGATCTTTGCTATTGTTTCTTGAGAAATTCCAGCACCTGTGTCGGAGATGACCACCTCGAGGCTATCGTCCTGGGAGTCTTTGTAACGCGTGACTACCTTAATTGTCCCCCCATCATCCAAAGCTTCCATGGCATTTATGAAAATGTTCAAGAAAGCGCGATAGAGCAAGTCGCCATCTGCATAGACCGGTTTGCCATTCTCGGCAAAACGCTTTTCAACGATAATATCTCGCCTTTTGAGTTCAACCTCCAGAAACTCAAGATTTTTCTCCAGCACTTTATCCACCTGACACTCTGACAAATGTGGCGTGGTCGGACGAGCAAAATTCAAAAAATCCGTGACAATTGAGTTCAGACGGGTCGTCTCCTCCATGATGATTTTGCCAAGCTGCTTCTTTGGATCACCTTCCTCAATTTTCTGATGTAGAAGCTCGGCAGTGGAGCCGATGATCCCCAGTGGATTCCTGATCTCATGGCTGATGCCGGCAACCATCTCTCCCAAGGCGGCCAATCTCTCAGCCTGATGAAGGTGTTCCTCCAAACGCCTGCGCTCCTCACTTCGTTTGGCGATGATTCCCTCTGCCCTTTTCACAATTAAACGTAATACGAAAAAGAGAAGGCTCATTACCACCAGCTGGCTCAAAATAATGTTATTCTGAAAACGGGTAATGGCCGCATAGTCCCCGGAAATATCCTGGGTAATCTCGAACACCCCAAGGATACGGTCCTGCTCTCTTAAGAGGTGTTGTTCCATCCGGAGGGGGATATAGGTTTTGAGCTGCCTCTGCTTTGCCACCCCTCCAAGCTCAAAACCGAGAAAGCCCCCCCGTGAAACGAGCCGCGAGGAAGATTTCCCTTCACGTGCCAAGTTGAAATCTCTGCCGCCGAGCCCGGAGAGCCCCACCAGGGAACGATCCGTGCTATAGCTGATCACCCCTTTGAGATCATAGACGTCAACCCTGTCCACCTTGAATCCGTGAATGGTGTTGCGAACCACCTTGTCCATACGTTCATATTGTTTCGGAGCGCCGAGCATAATCCGACCATATTGCAGCACCGTCGGCAGGACGAACTGGCTGAAGACCTGATGGTTCAAATTGATGGCAACCAAAAGGGCATACTGTTCACTTTGTCTGAAGAGTTCGTTCTTGGCCCGCTGTGAGATGAATATGGACAGCATCAGGGTGGGAATGAGAATCACCACAAGGCTGGTCAGAGTGAAATACTTCACCAACCGAAAGGGTTTGATACTTTCTCTTGCCTCAGTCCTCATCCGCATGCAATATGACCCTTGCTTTTTTCCACATTATACAACATTTAATATAACACAACCCGTACCGCTTCTGATTGAGCTAGAAGCTCAAGCGCACCGAAAGTGCCATCCGATCTTTCCCGGGCTCCAACCCAAAAGAAAGCCGATACTTTTCCTTGAGCTCCCTGCGGTATTTCCTTTCCTGCTTCTGATTCTCCTCGCGTGCCGCTTGGACCGCACTGCGGATACCCCCTTGATACCACCCCAACTCGAAAAAAACGAGAATCCCGCCGAGAACCGGACTATCGTTTTGAAAAGCTATTACTGCTCCGGCGATAAAGAGAGCGTTAAGCAGGAATGATGAGGCAGCCTGGCCTGGCCGACCCGCGTAAAGATGCCCTGAACCTGGTAGAACCGCGGACAACGTTCCTGCCATGGCAGGGGACTTCACACCTGTTTCAGGTCTCTGCTGCAACGCTTGCCGCAGTGAGCTTGCCCGAGGATAATGTGTGCTTTCTGGCTTGAGCAGCTCCAGAGTGGCAATTGCTTCCTCATGCTTGCCGCTGTCGATCTGAAGCCACGCCAAGCGCACGTATACGGCATCAATTTCTGGATAGTCAGGGTACCGCTCAATAAATTGTTTAGTCCAGTAAATGGCCTCCGGATAACGTCCCTGTTCCTCGCGGATCGCTACCATCTCCAACAAAGCTTCGCGCCCAGCAGGTTCCTCGGCTCGGCGATTGTGGAGCCTGATTAAGTGACTAAAAGCCTTCTGGAACTTTCCCTCCCGCCGATAGCAGCGGCCAATTTGGAGTTCAGCCTCCGGGACACGAGGGTCAGTCGGAAACAAAAAGAGAAAACGCTGGTACTCACTCAGGGCCCTGTAAAAGTCTTGCTCCTGATAGAGGTGATCGGCAAAATTCCACAAAAGGTCCGCCGGTTCTGCCGCCGCAACTGGCTGGGCCATAACCGAAAAATATAGTAACAAAATCCAGCACCAGCTGAACCGGCCTAGTAGTTTGGCGCCAACCATTTTTGCATCCGCTTCAGTTCTTTGGAGGATTCTTCATCTTTAGCTGCCTGTTCCAGGGCCGACTGCAACTTCTTCTGCGTATTTTCGCTATTATCCCTCCTGTTCACATACTCTCTGTCCACGTCGCGGGCCTTATAGTAGGCCTTGGCTGCGTCCGCATAACGTTTTTGGTGGAAAAGAGCCACGGCCAAGTTATATTGAGCTTTGCAGTACTGCGGGTTTAGCCTGACGGCCTGGACAAACTCTTTTTCTGCCTGCTCCGGGCGGCCCTGCTTAAGATAAACCACGCCAAGGTTGTTATGGGCAGTCGGGTGGGAATTATCAATTTCGATGGCCGCCAGAAAGTGAATCTCCGCCTCTTGCAAATTTCCTGATTTGAGGTAATAGTAGCCCAGCGCATTCCAGTAGGCAGCTTTGTGGGGATGCAGCTTCACCAGCTTCTTGTAGCGATCGATACCTTCTGTTACGGACCGCTCAGCGCCCCTCGCCAATAACGGCCCCACAACGAAGGAACTCAACAAAATCAGGATGGCAAAAAGGCAGCATAGCGCATAGCGCATAGCGCATAGCGAGATATTATTTCTCAATTCGCATCTTCCATGTATCATTTTTCATCTTCATCAAGGAGCGTTTGCGGTCTTTATCCCTCAGTTCAATCATAAATTCGCAAGATGAAACCCGAAGTCACAGTTCCGCACTTCCCAATCTGCAATCCGCACTCCAAAATCCACAATCCGAAATCTGCAATCTACAATCTACCCTCTGCCTGCTGGCCCTTACGCTTTGCGCTTGGCTGCTTTCACCCGTTGGCGCCAGTAATTCAAGCGCTCTCCCACGGTTGCCTCAAACCCCCTATCTGTTGGCTCATAAAACCGTAGGTCCTGTAAATCCTCAGGCAGGTAGCTCATTGGAACGTGGGCCTCGGCATAATCATGCGGATAACGGTGACCACGACCGTAACCCAATTGACGCATCAGTCCAGTTGGCGCATTGCGGAGTGGCAGTGGAACTGGCAAATTCCCCTTGTCTTTGGCCTCCTGCCTCGCTTTGCCGTAAGCCTTATAGAGGGCGTTGCTCTTCGGTGCCGTTGCCAAATAGACTGCTGCCTCGGCCAGGGCCAAATCTCCTTCAGGCCGACCCAGAAAATGAAAAGCCTGTTGGGCCGCAACCATTACCATAAGCGCTCGGGGATCGGCCAAACCTACATCCTCCGAAGCAAAGCGCACCATTCTGCGCGCTATAAAGAGGGGGTCTTCTCCGGCCTCGAGCATCCTGGCAAGCCAATAGAGAGCCGCATCAGGATCACTTCCTCGTAAACTCTTGTGCAGTGCCGAAATCAGATTGTAGTGTTCCTCACCGCCCTTATCATAAATTAAACCCTTTTTCTGGACGGCATCGACCACTGTCTGCAGGTTCACCTGGCGCCGTCCACTCGGGTTCGGCGGTGTTGTCAGTACCGCCACTTCCAGGCCATTGAGAGCCAAACGTGCATCTCCTCTGGCCGCTCGGATCAGATACGCCAGTGCATCTTCATCTATGTCCGTGTTTAGTCCGCCCACTCCTCGTTCCTTATCCTCGAGAGCGCTCTTGAGAATCACCTCTAAGTCATCCTCACTCAGCGGTTCCAACACCACCACTGGCGCCCGCGACAGCAAGGGCGAAATGACCTCGAAGGAGGGATTCTCTGTGGTTGCTCCGATGAAGGTAACCGTACCGCTTTCCACGTGGGGAAGGAGTAAATCCTGCTGGGCCTTGTTGAAGCGATGGATCTCATCCACGAACAAAATAGTACGCTTTCGGCGCATGCTCTGCTGCTGTCTGGCTTCATCAACAGCGGCCCGCACATCCTTGACGCCGGCGGTCACCGCCGAAAGGTTTATGAGGTGCGCCTCCGTATCTCGCGCCATCAACCGTGCCAAGGTGGTTTTGCCGCATCCTGGAGGACCCCAGAGAATCAGCGATTGCAGGCGGCCATGCCTGAGCAGCCGCCCTATCAGCTTTTCAGGAGCCATCACCTGCTGCTGGCCCACAAACTCGTCCGCGGTGCTGGGGCGCATGCGTTCCGCCAGCGGTGGTTCTGCCCGCCAGCCGGCCGATCCAAAAAAGTCCTCTTGTTTCAATACCCCACCTTGATAACAGTCAGCCGTCAGCTGCCGGCAGAATAAGATTTTCTTCTAACTGCATGCTGAGAGCTGATGGCCGACAGCTTGATTATCACTAGTGATTTCAAGGGATTTGAGCGAAACCTTACCCCATGCCATTTGGTTTGTCAATGCAGGCGCCTGCCCCAACTTCACCTCCTCCACCATCTGGTTGATGCCCGTCAACAAACCCAAACTTCCTCACCCCAGTGGGGATGAAGGTGGGGTGAAATAATGGAGAGTGATAAGCCGCATGACGTGGAGAGAATCGCTGCCTTTAAGGGGTGGTGTGGGCTGAGGAGAAGGGTTGAAAATGACTCACAACCCCAGATATGCCTTCTTTACCTTTTCATCGGCAAGGAGCTTTTCCGCAGAATCTGCAAGTGTTATCCGGCCGGTTTCCATTACATAACCCCTGTGGGCCACTTTGAGGGCCAGGTTTGCATTCTGCTCTACAAGGAAAATAGTCGTGTTATTTTCGGTATTTACCTTCCTTATGATCTCGAAAATCTGCTTGACTACAAGGGGTGCAAGTCCCAGGGAGGGCTCATCCATCAGCAGGAGCCTCGGCCTGGCCATCAGTGCCCTAGAAATGGCGAGCATCTGCTGTTCACCCCCACTGAGTGTGCCGCCGGCCTGATGTCGCCTTTCTGCAAGAATCGGAAAAAGCTCGAATATGTACTCCATATCCTGCTTTATGCCGTCTTTGTCAGTTCGCAAAAAAGCTCCCATGTCCAGATTTTCCCTCACGGTTAAGTATGGAAAAATTCGTCTCCCTTCGGGAACCTGGGAGATCCCGAGGGAAACAATTAGGTTCGGAGTCAATTTATGAATCGGTTGGCCCATGAACAGTATTTCGCCGGTTCTCGGTGGCACGATTCCACAAACCGACATCAGCGTGGTGGTTTTCCCTGCCCCGTTTGCACCTATCAGAGTGATTATCTCTCCCTCGGAGATCTCTATACTCACACCCTTCAAGGCCTGAATGTTACCGTAGAAAGTTTGTAGGTTCTTGAGCTCAAGCATCAATTTCTTCCCCGAGGTACGCCTTTATAACAGCGGGATTATTTTTTATCTCTTCGGGTGTGCCCTGGGCGATCTTCTTGCCGTAATCCACCACAAAGATGCGATCAGACAGGCTCATGACCAGCTTCATGTCGTGTTCGATCAGCAGGATGGAAATCTTCTCATTGTCACGGATCCATATGATCAGGTCGTCAAGCTCTTTTGTTTCCTGAAGGTTCATGCCAGCGGCCGGTTCATCAAGAAGGAGTAAGAACGGCTCGGTCGCCATAGCCCTGGCGATTTCAAGCCGCCGCTGCGCCCCGTAAGGAAGATTCATGGCGAATTCATTGACGAAGCCGGCAAGGCCGATCTTTTCGAGGATGACGTAGCTGTCCCGCACCACTTCATTTTCTTCTCTGACCGTACTTGGGCTCCGGAAAATGGCACCCAGAATCCCTGAAGACATGCGGCAGTGGCGGCCGATCATAACATTTTCCAGAACCGTCATATTGGGAAACAAGCGGATATTCTGAAATGTCCGGGCCAGGCCCCGTTCGGTCACCTGATTGGGTTTCAGACCGTTTACACGTTCCTGCTTTTTTTCCCCAGTGGGCGAAATCAGCATGTCACCCTCAGTGGGAGGATGAATTCCGGTTATGCAGTTAAAAAATGTGGTTTTTCCTGCGCCATTGGGACCGATAAGGGCGACGATTTCCCCTTCCTTGACATCCAGATCCAGCTGATCCAGCGCCCGCAGACCCCCAAAATCCATGCTCAGACCTTTAACTTCCAGTATCGGTGCCATTTGCTTACTGATTCTTTCCGTTGTTGGTTTGCCCACCTTCAAACTTGTATGTTCGCCGGACATCGCTGACGATCCCGCCGGGACGAAAGACCATCATGAGCACCAGCATAGCCCCGAAAATCAGCATCCGGTATTCAGAGAACGCCCTGAGGTATTCCGGCAGCAGGATCAGGATGAACGCCCCGACAATAACCCCGATGATGGATCCCATTCCACCCAGCACCACAATACAGAGAATGATAATCGATTCCCAAATAGTGAAACTTGCAGGATTGATAAAGGTAGTCTTGGCAGCAAAGATGACACCTGCCATGCCTGCCCAGGTTGCGCCCAGGGCGAATGCAGTCAGCTTCGTCTTTCTTCTGTCAACTCCCATGGCCTCACAGGCAACCTCATCTTCCCGCAAGGCAATCCAGGCTCTGCCGATTCTGGAGTTCTGCAAACGATTCACCACAAAAATGGTAAACAACACGAGAAGGATCATGAGGTAATACATATATGTGGTTGCATCTTGCAGAGATAGTTGAATGCCGAAAAACGAGGGGCGGGGGATATTTGCGATGCCGCTGGGTCCGAAAGAAAATTCATTCCAGTTTTCCAGAATGAGCCTTATGATTTCACCAAAGCCGAGGGTTACGATAGCCAGGTAGTCCCCCCGCAAACGAAGCACAGGGAAGCCCAGAAGTACTCCGAAAAGCGTACCTATGCCGGCGCCGATGGGAAGCGCGGCCCAGAAACCAATGCCAAAATGGTAGTTCAGGAGCGCATAGGAGTAAGCTCCCACAGCATAAAAGGCCACATACCCCAGATCGAGCAGACCGGCAAGTCCAACGACGATGTTAAGTCCCAGACCGAGCATGACATAAATGAGGCCGGTTACCATGATATTGGTCTGATACATGGAGAAAATGAAGGGAAACACCAGCGCGAACACTGAAATCGCAATCAGTGCCGGCAGGTAAAACTTCGGCTCGGCAAAAATCCTTCGACTGAGGGCTATTTTATCGATCTCACCCGCCTCAACCTTTTTTTTGCCGGCTTCCTGTTGCTTTATGAAATAACGCCAGGCAAAGCTGAGAAAAAAAGTGCCAACCCCAACGATCAGCAAATTTTGCCAGCGCCACTCAATCACGTTTTCGACGGTGTTGACCCGGATGACCATAATGGGGAAGGTCAAAAACATGAACCAGGCTGAAACCAGAAAAGATCTTCTTATTTCTCGAAAAGTAATCAATTCTCAAATCCCAACAAATCGCTATTGGTTATTGGTTAATCGTCGTGTCCGGATCTCTAGTAGACCACCAATCAATAACAAGTTATTCCTTCATCCTATACTTTTTCCGATTCAGAACGCCCAAGAATTCCTGCCGGCCTGAATATGAGGATAAACACCAGAAACAAAAAAGCGAAGACGTCCTCATAGTCGCTCGAGATATAACCGGTAAAGAAACTTTCAGTCCAGCCGAGCACAAGGCTTCCCAGGACAGCACCTGGAATGCTGCCGATGCCGCCAAGCACTGCGGCGACAAAGGCCTTTATTCCAGCGATAAAGCCGATGTAGAAATTTATCTGACCGATGTGGGAGGCAATGAGAACACCACCCAAGGCGGCCGTTGCAGAGCCAACGATAAAGGTGACGGAGATGACCCGATCCACATCAATACCCATCAGCATCGCCATATTCCTGTCCTGGGCGGTCGCCCGCATGGCTTTGCCAATCCTGGTGAACTTGATCAGGAAGGTCAGTAGAATCATGACAATTGTCGTGGTGATAATGATAGCAATCTCCTGGGAACTGATGATATGGGCATAGGGTTCCCAAAATTCAAAATCCGGAATTAGACTCGGAAAAGGCAGAAAGTCCGAAGTCTGAGCCAAAAGCACATAATTTTGCAGAAAAAACGACATGCCGATGGCGCTGATAAGAGCAGAAAGACGCGGAGCCCGGCGCAGGGGTTTATATGCCAGTTTCTCAACGGTATAACCATATGCAGATGAGTAAATTACCGCTCCAGCCGACGCTATCACCAGGATTGCCATTAGATTCCAGCCCAGCATATTAAGAACGCTGGCAATGATCAGAGCGGTAAATGCGCCTATCATGTATATTTCACCATGGGCAAAGTTGATTAGTCCGACAATGCCATAAACCATGGTGTAGCCGAGGGCTATGAGGGCGTAGATACTCCCTCGGGTCAGCCCTCCGAGAAA
>JAUVTM010000247.1 GCA_030601545.1 Syntrophobacterales bacterium | reverse complement strand
TTGGCGGGCACAGCCTTCGACGAGCTCAGGCGAGTCGAGGCCCGCCCCACTGCACAGAGGCCCGCCCTACCGAACATATAACCATGCCCAGTAGGTCGGATGGTTTCCGCCTCGGCGGAGTTCATCCGACACCAAGTTCTGTCGGATCAATCCCGCTAAAGCGGGACTTTGCGTGAACGATCCGACCTACGATTCTTTTTCAGATCAATCTGAAATCTTCAATCTAAAATCTTCAATCTCTCATGCCCTCTGCTCCATGCTCTATGCCTACTGGCGACTCAGCTTATCGCGGCTGGAAAGCCGCTCCCACAGCAATTATAAAATAGGTACTATAACCTTTCTCGCTTTTCTCGCCTTGGTCCTTTCTCGCCTGACGCCTTGCGTCCAACTATTGCAAACTAAATAGTAAGGCATTTTTAATTTCTTCGGCGTGCTCTGGATCCTCCACCCGCTGACCTTCCTGGGTCAGAACATAGAAGATGTCGGCCACCTGATCCACCCTGGTGGAGATTTTAGCCAGAAATACTTGTAAATGCAGATCCAGCATGGTGCGGGTAATGGAATAGAGCAGGCCTGGGCGATCAGTGGTATAGACTTCGATGATGGTGTACTGATCTGAAGAATGATTGTCCACCACAACTTCATCAGGCTTTGCAGGTGCCCAGCTTCTTTTTCTTTTTTGCTTGGCAGCAAGCAAAGCAAGCCTGTAATCCAGAGCCAGTCGCCCCTGCAAGGTCTTCTCCAGGTCAGACATGACCTGCTCCCAAGAAATCTCCATTGTGGGCTTCAACCCGGCTACCTCGAAGGTCTGGAAGGCGACACCGTTTTTCTTGGTGTGAATTTTTGCTTTGCGGATGTCCAGTTGATTCAAAGTGAGTGTTCCCGCTGCCCTCGCCAACATACCGAGAGGCTGCCGGCTCATCAGAGTAAGCTCCCAGATGGATTCTTTTTCTTCCACCTGCCAGGACAAAACCGCCTTTTCCAGTTGACGCTCCAATCTGTATTGGTTCACCACCTCCTCAGGTGTTGCTGAAAGGAGATAACGGGAGGGAAGCTGCTCAAAGTTATGATCTAACTCTTCTTTGGTCATCTCATCACCCAGCAACTCTCCCACCTCGCGTTTTAAAGATAGGAGCCTGGCCGCCACCGCCATAGCATCAGGATCACCCCTTTCCAAACGGTGCAGCAGACATTGATAGAGTTCCAGTATGGGCAGGTCTTGCCAGTATTCCCAGGCCTGAGGACCGGTGGCGCGAAGATCTGCAAAAGAGTGGAGGGTGAGCATTTTTAGATGTTCTACCGAACCAATTACATTGGCACAATGTTGAAGCATCTGCTCATCATCTATATCTCGACGCGCTGCATTGTCGGTGAGGAGCACATGGTTCGCCACCAGGAAGCTGAGCAGTTCCTTCTCTTCAGCGCTGAGACCAAGACGATCGCCGATGAGCAGTGACATCTCACCTCCCCTCCGAGCATGGCCGTGGCCGCCGCTTTTGCCTACGTCGTGGATCAGCCCGGCCAGTAAGAGCACCTCTTTGTTTCTTATGCCCTCGCGCCATTCCGGGACTTGTGGAAAGTCGGCATCATGTTCACCTCTAAACAATTTCTTGAGCTCGGCGAAAGTTCTGAGATGGTGCTCGTGCACCGGGTGAAGGTGAAAGGCATCATGTTGGACCAGAGCATGGACCTTGCGAAGCTCGGGGACGAGGGCTGAAAGCACCTCCGTACCGTAAAGGGCTCTGAGGGTTCTAATCCTGGAGCTTTCTTCCCGGATAATCTCAAAAAGCCAATCGCGCAATCTAGACGTACCTTCCAAATCTCCCGGAAGCTGGTGAGCCTGGCTCTTGGCCCACTGATACGCTTCCGCGCCCAGAGACACATCCAAATGGACTACCTGTGTGAAGAGACCCAACAGACCCTCCCCATCGCTTGCCTTCATCTGGCTGTCTATCATGAGCCTGCCGCGCTCCACCCACATGCCAGGCGCCACTTTTTTTGTGGCTGGCTCGTCTTTTTCCTTTTCCGCGGATAGCACCCACTCCCGCAATAACTCCCTGAACCGATTGGCTACTAACCGGACCTCATAGAAATGGCCCTCCAACTCCTTCATCATAATTTCAACGGCGAGGAAATCCCCCTGATCCTGGTAGCCCAAGCTCAGAGCCACTTCCTGCTGAGCCTCATACTGCAATTGGGTTTCCTGCCGTTCCCGGAGAAGCTGTAGATGATTCCTTACCATCAGGAGGAAAAGTTCAGCTTTTTCAAGAGCCGAGGAACTATCTGGATCCAGACTGTCTGTCTCAGGCAATGCATCCCCGCCATTGAGCAGATAGCCTGCCCAGCGTATTCGATTGAGCTCGCCAAGACTCCCTGCGCTGTACTCCAAATCCGGTTCGAGGATAAATGCTGGATCCCCCTGACCATCATTCCTTTCGTACCATTCTTCGAGAAAAATCCTAATTGATTGCCAGCCCCTATTGGAGTCAATCTCCCGAATCAGCAAAAACCGCAAGTCATCCACCAAGGTCCGCGACCCACTAATAAATCGACTATCGAGGATACCTCCCAACCAGTCAAAATTATTGAGGCCCAGCTTCACTGCCTCTTCTTTCGTAGCCGTTTGAAACTGGACGTCCCAACCCGCCTGCTCAAGCGGCTGCACGATGTTGGTCCTCCAGGCTTCTTCCTCGAAAGGGGCATCAGCGGTCTGCAAAAACAGGAGTGTTATCGGGGAAAAAGGGCCAAGATGGCGTCGCCCGAATTCACCGGTGGCCAAAATCGCTCCAGAGCGCCGGATCTCTTTGGAATCCACATCGATCCGGTTGCTCAACCGATTGTAGAGAGAGATAAGAGCCACGTCGACCATGGCAGATATTCTTCCCGGATCTCCCAGTTGATCCGCTTGTTTCAGTCTTTTTCTCTGGGCGCTGAGGTGGGTTACTATTTGGTCCATAGGGGTAATTCTTTCTCTGTATGGCTTAAGATTTATGGGTTTAGGGCATAGGGAGGTAAATTGCGAATTTCGGATTTCGAATTGCGAATTTGGGATTAAGTACTCCCTCAAAGGTCCCAACTCATATCCCATTGAGCGAAAGTTTTTATTATACCTACATTTGTATTAAAAAGAACAATTTTTTGGCAGAGGGAAGAGGGGAGATAATTGCGGATTGCGGATTGCGTATTTCAAAATTCGAATTTCGAAATTCCAAATCCGAAATGTGCCTTGCACTCTATG
>JAUVTM010000179.1 GCA_030601545.1 Syntrophobacterales bacterium | reverse complement strand
AAACCCGAGCACTTGTTGTTAGTATACACCTGTGGCTTTGTCAAGCCTCTTGGTCACTAGTCATTGGTCATTGGTTAAGTACTTCAAGCATTTAGCTGTCAGCATTCAGCTGTCAGATAAGTATTATATTTTCTCTCTAATCCTGATCCTCCCTTACTCCCTACTATCCCTAGCCCGGATATTTCATGAATTGCTGTCGCGAGACCACGAAGATGGGCGTGCCACCTGCCAACCGTCCCGCGGCACCGCGGGATTGGTTCTGAGGCGTACCTGAACGGTACGTCGCAGGGGGAGCCTGTCCTGAGCCTGTCGAAGGAACCCCCGAGGACGCCAGGAAGGACGGCCATATCCGTGGTCGCAGCAAGTGATTCATGAAATATCCTGGCTAGACTTGGGCATTGCGGAGAATAGCTGTCTGATGATAGCTGATCGCTGATGGCTCAGGAGTGGCAAGCGACTAAGGGCTATGCGTTAGCTGGCCGCAAGCTGCCATAATCCCGGCCCCACGGCTTTGGCGCACGGTCGCGGTGAAATGCTTCTCTTGGAGTATTTTCTGGAAGTCCTCGATGCGGTTTGGGGAAGGACGCTGAAAGGGAGATCCCGGATACTCGTTGAAGGGAATAAGGTTGATCTTGGCTCGGAGACCTCTCAGGAGCTTCACCAGCTTTCGGGCATCTGCCGACGAGTCATTAACACCAGCAAGCAGGAGGTATTCAAAGGTAATCCGCTGACGGCGCGGCAGCTCCAATTGACGGCAAGCCTCCAACAACTCCTCGAGGGGGTAGCGGCGGTTGATTGGCATAATACGAGATCGTGTTTCGTTGTCTGCAGCATGCAGAGATACTGCCAATTTTATAGGAAACAGTCGGCTCAACTCCAGCATCTCTGGCACCAGACCAACTGTGGACAAAGTAACTTTTCTGGTGGAAAAGTTGAGGCCATGGTCTGAAGTGATTATCTCCAGTGCTTTGGCCACCTGCTGCAAATTGGCGAGAGGTTCTCCCATTCCCATGAAGACCAGGTTGGTTATCCGTTCTTCTGGGCCAAGTTCACGTCGTGCCGCGCAGATCTGGTCTACGATCTCTCCAGCGCCAAGATTTCTCCTGTAGCCCTTCTCGCCGGTTAAGCAGAAACGACATCCCAAGGCACAACCAACCTGACTGGAAACGCAAAGAGTAAGCCGTCGCTCCTCCTCAATCAAAACACTTTCTATGCGTTCGCCATCCTGAAGACGAAATAAGAGTTTGCGAGTCCCGTCTTTATCGGTCAACACCTTTTCTCGCATCACGCTGGGAATTCGTGCATGCTGTTCGAGCCAGCCGCGAAAATCCTTGCTCACATCCGTCATTTCCTGGAAGTCTTCTACATTCTGAGCATAGATCCATTTGAGTAGCTGTCTGGCCCGGTAAGCGGGCTGTCCCGCCTCTTGAATCCAGAGTTCCAGATCGGCTGGGCTGAAGTCTTTCAGGGGAACAAGGTTGTTCATTTCCGCTTAACCTGATACTCGTCTAATACCCGGTCCTGCAGGCAAACCAGATCATAGCGTTTGACACTTCCTTCGTCGAACCACTGGCTGCCGAGTTTCTGACAGCCACTGCAAGCTTTCCTGGGGACACAGATGCCGAGAAGGTGATATCCAGTGTCAGCATAGGAGTCGATCTTTATCACTCCAGCACACTCCCTGCAGACCCTGACCGTTTCCTTCTGTTCCTCGATAATGTTGTCGGTGTCGTAGAAAACGGTCTTGCTGCGCTGGACAAATTCGTTGCCCGCCAGATACTTTTCCCGTTTGAGCCCGCATTGTTGCCTCTGCTCAAACAAGTGCTCACAGGTGCTCGCTATGGCGCTCGTCACTTCATCACTTTGACGAATCTCTTCCGGGTCGTAATCCGGTTCCTGTACCCATGAGTAGTCAATACCAGCAAGCGCCAATATTATACCTACATTTACATAAGGCAAAGCCCCCTCGATGGAATAGCCTCCTTCCAGGACAGCTATATGTGGCTGTAGCTTCTCGGTGAGTTTCGCATACCCTTGGGCGCAGAAGTTCATTGCAGTGATTGGATCACTGTAATGATTGTCCTGGCCAGCTGAATTGATAATAAGCTCGGGCTTGAACTCCTCCAGAATTGGCAAGACCACTCTATCCAGCACATGGAGGAAACCCTCCTCAGAGGTCATTGGCGGTAGGGGGATGTTCACCGTGGTCCCTAATGCATTTGGCCCTCCCATCTCACTAGCAAAGCCGGAACCGGGATAGAGGGTGCGGCCATCTTGATGCAGACTGATAAATAGGGTGTCAGGGTCATGCCAGTAAATGTTCTGGGTGCCGTCTCCATGGTGGCAATCAGTGTCCACAATAGCCACCCGGTCCACCCCATAGGTGTGGCGGATGTGCTCCACCATGACAGCCTCAATATTGATGTTACAGAAACCCCGGGCACCGTGTACAGAGCGCATGGCGTGATGTCCTGGAGGACGTACCAGGGCAAAGCCACAGTCCACCTTGCCCTCCAGCACCGCCTCGGCGACTGTTTTGCATCCACCTGCGGCAATATAATGGCTTTCAGTGAGAACAGCATCCACTCCCGGCACACAAAAATGGACACGCTCAACATCTTTTGTCGTAGCCAGATCTGGATTGAGTTCCACCAAGCCTTCGATGTCCAGGATACCCTCTTCGAAAACCTGGTCCTGGGTATAGAGCAGACGTTCCTCTCTCTCAGGATGGGTCTCACTTATTGCCCAATCGAAGGCTGGAAAGAAAACCAGCCCAGTTTTTCTCCTGGCTTTCATACGGCAGCCTCTCTATACGGCATGATGAGACCCGGTTTGATCTGGGCTCTCACCCGGATGTTACGCCCCACAGTGTAAAATCCTTGCACCATATTGAACTCGGAATCTTCAAGTAGCTCCATTTCCAGATTGTCCTTGTCGGCTCCAAGCCGATGTGCCTTTTTTCGGAGGAGATCGAAAGCAATCTGAACCACCTTCTGCTTTGAGGCCTCTTTGCCAATTTTATCTAGATAGCCTTCTTCCGGAGCGCAAACATAACCGCGACTTGTATCTGCAAGTACCGTCACTTCACAGGTGGTTCTAGCAACTGCCGCGCCGATAGCGTTGGCCACTTCATATTCAGAGGGAACTCGGGTCTGCCATCCACTGACAGCGTGCAACCAAGGGGCTATCTCTTGCGCAGGACCTCCAATAACGATAAGGCCAGACGGTTGTATTGTCCTACCTTCTAACAGTTCGTGAATAGTGTAAACCGGCTGTTGGTTCACTCTGTCCACAAGAGCGTTGACTGCTTCCATAATGAGCGAGCAGGACTTCTCTACAATTGCCTTCGCAGTTTCCTCAACTCCTTTTCCCAGTTGCTCTGCCAGCCGATGAATTCCTTCAATGGCACGTTGCTTTTGTCCTCCCTGCACCGTGTCAAGAGTTACCAAAGCATCAGTGGGAGTTGGCTCTGGTCCTCCGTAAGCAAGGGCCCGACCTTTTCTCTCTGGCCCGATCTTGATATCTCCGTTTTCCAGCCGCACCCAGCTATCACCCCCCACGCCGATGGATACGGTGCGAAGGGCTCGCACCAAAGTATTATAACCCCCCATTCTAATTCCCAGCGGTTTGAGCAGTGGCACACCATCTACAAGTATAGCTATGTCCGTGGTGGTACCACCTACGTCCAGTACCACCTCCTCCTTGCCGGGGTCGGCAAAAGCTAGCGTACCCATAACGCTCGCAGCCGGCCCGGAGAGGATGGTCTCCACCGCATACTGTAGGGAGCTCTCCTGAGCCATAGTGCCACCATCTGCCTTGAGTATCTCAAGCGGTATCTGGATTCCCTCTTGCTCCATGCACCCCCGGACCGCTTTATAGAATTCGCCGCTGATCCGGGCTACAGCACCATTCAAGTAGGCGGTGGCAATGCGGCGGGCAAAGTTCAGATGGCCTGATACCTGATGGCCCAATGTTACAGTCTCGAAGTTGTCCGCCAACAAGTCACGCATCTTCAATTCGTGACTGGGATTGCGAATGCTGAATTTACTCACCAGCGCAAGATTGCGGACGTCTTCAGACCTGAGCTTCCTACCAATCTCCAGTACTTCCTCGCCATTGATTGGAGCGATTTCCTGACCCCGATGATCAATAGCACCACTCACGACATAGTAGTGATCACCAATGGTAAACGCATTGGGATTCACCCCAGGGCCGCTGGCCACCAAAATTCCCACCGGCTCTGTTTTTTCTTGAACGATGGCATTCGTAGCCAGAGTTGTGCTCACCACCACGCGCTCAATAGACTGAGGATCCAGGTCCTTGGTTGCCTCAGAAATGCCTGAGCAGACGGTGTCGAGAAGATTCACGTGGTCTGTAGGAAGTTTGACCTTGCTGACAATCTCCCTGCCTTGCAGAACCACCACGTCCGTGTGAGTTCCGCCGACATCGAGCCCGACAATCATCAGTTACCCCTGGTAAGAGCAAAGAAAACCTAGCCCGAATGTTACTCACATTCGACCTGGCCATTCTGCGCAAGAATTGGGAATGCTGCAATTTGATCGCCGCAAAGATAGCAGATACTTTTGCGAGAGTCGAGGGCAATTAGGAGGGA
>JAUVTM010000178.1 GCA_030601545.1 Syntrophobacterales bacterium | reverse complement strand
CAGGCTCGGGCGCAGAAGGCCGGATTTCATAGGCGTAGTGGTTTTTTCTTTTTTTGGGTAGTAAGCCGATGGAAAAACACAATAGCTGCATCAATGCCAAGGCCGTAATCGACTACGTAGAAGAGCGCAGCCCTACCCTCGTGGAGTCGCTCCTGAAAGGTCTTGGTCCGGAACTGGAAGGAGTGGCGGACGTCAAGGAGTTTCTCACCGACTCCCACAACTGGATATCCAGCGATTTACTTATCCGTCTTTACGACAGGGTTAAAGAACTTTTTGGCAATGAGGATGTGGTCTTTGACATCGGCTTCGAGTCTGTGGCCAAAAGGCGACTCGGCTACATTCAGCGGATCCTTTTTTTCGCTATCCGCAACCATGGTCGTACCCTCAAGCGTATCCAGAGTCTCAACGATAAATTCAACCGCAACAAGCGGGTCCAACTGGCGGAGCTCAATCGGGATGGAGCTGTGGTCCGCCTCGAGTGGTTTAAAGATATCCCCATGACTCGTGATTTTTGCCTGATGAACCGTGGCGTATACACTGCAGTTCCGGTGGTTTGGAACGAGCCACCTTTACATTTGGAGGAGCGCAAGTGCTACTTCCAGGGTGACGACTACTGTGAGTATCACCTTAGCTGGAAGCGTAGGCCGTCGTTCAAACGGCTGCTGCTGCGGCTCATTGCTCCCTGGAGACTGGCCAGGGCCACCATTGAAGAGTTGGAACAGGACAAGGAGCTCCTCCGCGACAAGTATGCTGAGGTTCATAGTCTCAACCTCCAACTCAAGTCCCAACTGGACAGACTTGTTAGTCTACAGGAGGCTAGCAAAGCAATTCTCTCAACCTTAGACATCGATGAACTGTTGACCCTAATTCTCCAAGGCCTGGTTGATGTCTCGGTTTTGGATCGGGCGGCCATTTTTCTGGTGGACGAAGAACGAGAAGAACTTTTTTTCGCTCATGCGGTGGGTACTGATCCTTCTTATTTGGAAGATGTGAGGTCCTACAGCGTTCCCCTGATAAAGGAGGCAAACATCTTGGCCCGGGTGGTCCAAACCGGGGAGCCTGAATGGGTGGAAGATGTGGCTGCATCGAACATCAATAAAGAGAACCCTCTAATCAAGCGATTTCAGCCAGAGGCCTTTATAGCTCTACCCCTCAAGGTTCGAGGTAAAGTTCTAGGGGTTCTGGTCGGCGATCAGCAAAAGGCGGGCGGTAAAGTTATTTCAAGAGAACGGGATTTTCTGATCAGCTTTTCCAACCAGATCGCCATAGCCATCCACAACGCTAATCTCTACCGAAAGCTGGAAGAATCTGAACGCCAGTACCGCGAGTTGGTAGAAAACGCTCACGAGGGTATCTGGGTGGTGGATGAAAACGGAATAATCACCTTTGCCAATCAACGGCTATCAACCATTCTGGGTTACGAGGAGATGCTAGGCCGCAATATAAACCAACTGGTAACCCCTGATAAGAAGCGTATCCTTCTAAAACTTCTGGTGCAGAACATGCGAGGTCTGGTGGTTCAAGAAGAAATCCAGATGATCTGTAAAGAAGGAGACCTTGTTTCAGCCATAATAAGCAGTGTGCCCATTATGGACGGGGAGCGCTACAAGGGCAGTTTCGCCATGGTGACTGACATTACCGAAAAGAAGCGAATGGAAGCCCAGCTCTTGCACCAGCAGAAAATGGAGAGCATCGGCACCATGGCCGGGGGAATTGCACACGATTTCAACAACATACTCACTGGCGTTCTCGGCTATGCCAGCCTGTTGAAACATAGACTCCGCGATCAGACGGAAAGCAAGCGCTTTATTGACATCATTGAAACTTCCAGCCTGCGGGCCGCTGATCTTGTCAGGCAACTGCTGGCATTTAGTCGCGGAACCCAACCTGAAGATTTGCAGGTTGTCTATCCGAATCGTGTCATTCGGGAGACCACTAGGTTGCTGGAAAGTTCACTGGGGAAAGATCTGCAGTTAGAGTTGGACTTGAGCCAGGGCTTACCGCCTATAGCAGCGAACTCCACCCAGGTGCAGCAAGCAGTTCTTAACCTCTGTCTCAATGCTCGTGACGCCATGCCGAACGGAGGGAAGATAACAATTTCCTCCGCTGCGGTGGATTTGGGCGGAAAATCATCATCTCAGTACAAAGACTTAGTTGCCGAACCAGGTCAATATGTCCGGGTTCGTGTGGCCGACAACGGCACCGGCATCTCCCAAGAGGACCTGGACAAGATTTTCGACCCATTTTTTACCACCAAAGAAGTGGGAAAGGGCTCGGGCCTGGGGCTGGCCATGGTTTATGGCATAGTCCAAAATTCCCGAGGGTACGTATATGTGGACAGTGATAAGGGCAAGGGCACAGTTTTTGATCTTTTTTTCAGGGTTGCAAAGGATAAGGACAGGCAGCAATCATTGCGTCGTTTGACGCCCGATTTGGCAGGTGAAGAGACAATCTTGCTGGTGGATGATGAGCCAATGGTGCGTGATTTAGGAAATGAGATTTTGCGCAGTTACGGCTACCAGGTTGTCCTTGCCTGCGATGGTCTGGAGGCCTTAGAAATCTACGAGAGCAGGGGAGCGGATATTGATCTGGTTGTCCTCGATCTACTCATGCCGAAGTTGGGTGGCAAAGACACACTGACACGCCTCAGAAAACTTAATCCTGCTGTAAAGGTGATCATTTGCAGTGGTTACGGCTCTAGAGAAAATGAGTTGCAGCAAATGATGGCCTCTGGGGTAAATCTGGTGCAAAAGCCCTTCAAGCCAGAGGAACTGGTATCGGCTGTTCGTCAGGTCCTCGACGGGGAAACAGGTACCAAGGAGAATCATGGAACAACATCGCTGAGCGGTGAAAATATAGCTGTGCAGAGCTGAACTCAGACGGGTTTAGAACTCTTTTCAAATAGCTAAGGGGGGGAATGGTATGAAAAGAGCACGGGGGCACTCTGTGGGTAAGACCGGGCTGAGTCGTTTTTTGCAATGGCGACTCAATACCCTACTAATGCGCTGGCTGCCTAGAACCTTAGTGCGGGCTTATCTGGGTCTATTGGGACGTATTTACTTTTTTTTCAGCCGTGATGAAAAGGAAGAGATCAAACGAAACTTGTCGGCTGTCATTCGTCGTTTTCCCAAAAAACAGCCAGTGGATCTGATCATCCGCCGAACTTTCCGTGGCATTTACGCTCATTACCACGAAAAACTGCTCATAGCGTTTGCACATTTCGGCAAGGTGTGTCGTTTCCTTTTAGAACACGTAGAATTTGAGGGTCAACACCTCATAGATGAATCTCTGTCCCGAGGTAAGGGAGTCATACTCGTAACCGGCCATTTTGGGGCCGTTGAGTTTTTGCCGCTTTTTCTGGCCCTCAAGGGATATCCGATCACTATGGTCGTTCGTTTCAAGACACCACGGCTGAAACAGGCTCTTGTCCGGCGAGGCTCGAGTGTAGGCATAACCCTATTGGACGCCAACGCGGGCGAACAAGTCATCTTCAACGCCCTCCGGGCCTTGAAATCAAACCAGATACTTATCACTGAATGTGATGAATTTAAGGCTTGGCGCCCCTATCGAGACAGGTCAACCCAATTCCTCGGCTGCTCCTGTCCGCTAGATCGAACTTTAGATTTGTTTCACCGTCGTTACCATTCCCCGGTGATCATGGGCCTTGTCTGCCGGGTAAAGGGCAACCGCTATCGGCTCAAACTTCACTCCCTGAACGGGGTCAACCATCAGTCTCGAACATCAAGCATTTCCCAGGAGGCCCTGGAGATTTTGGAGCAGTACATCTATATGGCGCCGCACCAGTGGTATCAATGGAAGCAGGTTCGCACCGTCCTCGGCGACGCGATTTTCGAGGAAACGAGACCCATACATGCGACTGACGAAGGTCCATCTCTATCTCTTACAGATTCAGCTGTGCATGCCAATTAAGCACTACCTGGCTGAGCGCACCTACAGCGAAAACCTGGTGGTAAAGGTGGTTACTGATTCGGGTGTGGTCGGCTTTGGCGAAGGTATTGCCAGACAATATGTGACTGGTGAAGTAATGGAATCCAGTCTGCGCTTTCTGCAAGACCATCTCATTCCAGAGCTCAATGGATTCCATCCTTCTGGACCGCCCGACTTGATAGAAGCCCTGCAAGAGTTGCTTTCTGAAGACAATCGAGCTCAAGCGCCGGCTGCGTGTTGCGCCCTGGAACTCGCCATACTTGATGCCGCAGGCAAGACCTGGAGCCAATCCGTAGCCCAGATGTTAGGAGGTGGAGATCAACCCCTGATTTACAGTGCAGTAATCCCCATGATGTCCCCACCCAGTTTCCACCGTCTCCTCCACCTCATTCGTGACATGGAAATGTCCTTTGTGAAAATCAAGGTGGGAAACGAAAGTGACACAGAGATTTTGTCTCTGACACGTGAGATCCTGGGGCACAAGGTGGATATCCGGGTGGACGCCAACGGCGCCTGGAGTTCTGAAGAAGCCGAAAAACGAATTGCGGCAATGATGGCCTATGGTATTAGCGCTGTGGAGCAACCGGTGCCTAAAGAGGACATACTAGGGCTAAAACGCGTGTCGGAACAAGTGGAGATCCCTATTATTGCTGACGAATCATTGTGTCTTGAGCGGGATGCTGAAAACCTGGCCTCCCA
>JAUVTM010000072.1 GCA_030601545.1 Syntrophobacterales bacterium | reverse complement strand
CGGAAGACGTCAGACTGCAAACAATGTTTCTCCGGTTTGTTGATAATGGAAGCCCCAAGAATTTGAGACAGGTCAGCGTCTGTAGCACCTTGGCGGAGGGGGGATTTAATGTCCACTTCCTGATCAGAAAAAAGACAGTTGCGCAGCTTGCCGTCGGCAGTGAGGCGGATGCGGTTACAGGATGGACAAAAGTGGTGACTGATAGGGCTGATAATGCCGACGATACCTTTCGCATCGGGCCAGCGGAAATGGCGGGCAGGGCCGTTGGTGTGTTGGGAGACCACTTGTTCCAGTGGGGCCACAGTAAGGAGCTTGGCAAGAATCTCATCGGCACTAATGTAGTGCTGCAGGACCCATTGGCTATCGTTATTCATGCTCATAAACTCTATAAAGCGAATGTGATACGGTCGCTCAAGGGTCAATTTCGCCAAGTCCAGAACCTCGTCGTCATTGATTCCCCGCATCACCACTACATTGATCTTTATCGGATTCAAGCCGGCGTGCTCGGCTGCCTGGATACCTCGCCACACCCTGTCGAACTCATCACTGCGGGTGATGCGTAGGAATTTCTGCGGTTGGAGTGTGTCGAGACTGATATTAACGCGGCGAATACCGGCACCATAAAGATCATGGGCAAGTTCCTCAAGCAGGATTCCGTTGGTGGTGAGGCTGAGGCTTTGCAAGCCGGGGAGTGCTGTCAAGCGCCGACAGAAGTCAGTGACCCCTTTCCGTACCAGTGGCTCTCCCCCCGTGAGTCGAACCTTGGTTATGCCCATGTCCAACGCTACTTGAATAAGGCGGAGGAACTCCTCATAAGAGAGAATGTCTTGATGCTCTAGCTTGGCTGCGCCTCCTAATGGCGTGCAATAGATACAGCGGAGATTGCAGCGGTCGGTAATAGAAACCCTGAGGTAGTCAATAGACCTTTGGTAGCGATCGGTGAGCAGGGTCATGGTAATTTCCAAGAGCTAAACGTGCGCTGTATCACGGATTCAACAGGGCTCCAAGTGGAGTGTTCCTTTATGTCACTTTTGACATAATAAAAGAGCGGATTATTGAAGTCAAGGAATTTGGCGCATGCGCAGTAGGCAGCGGGCAGAAAGATCAACAGTAATAAAAGCAAATATGTAAAATTTCCTTACTAGTTAATTGAACTAAAAACGAGTAAGATTATTTTCAACCTGCCAGCTGTCGGCTGTCAGCTGCCTGCTTTTCCGCGGCCAACTGAGAACCGTGCAGCACAAAGAAAAACTGGAGAGGTAGGACTCGTGATAGTACTCGGTATCGAAAGCTCCTGTGATGAGACCGCTGCAGCTGTGGTGGAAAATGGGCATCGCATTCTCTCGAGCGTGGTTTCCTCTCAAATTGTTATTCATCGCCCCTATGGCGGGGTGGTACCTGAACTGGCCTCAAGGCAGCACGTAAAGGTGATTGTCCCAGTGATTTCCGAGGCGCTGCAGCGGGCAGACCTTGAGTTGTCCGCAGTTGATGCCATCGCCGTTACTCAGGGACCAGGACTGGTGGGCTCACTTCTCGTGGGGATTGGAGTGGCCAAGGGGCTGGCCTATGCAACTGGCAAACCACTGATAGCTGTCAATCATTTGGAGGGGCATATCCAGGCTGCCTTCTTGGAGGAATCGGCTCCCTCCTTTCCCCTCATCGCCCTCGTGGTCTCTGGAGGTCATACCAACCTGTATTATGTTAAAGATTACAGTGATATAACACTGGTAGGCCGTACCCGTGATGATGCTGCAGGTGAGGCTTTTGACAAGGTAGCCAAATTCTTGGACCTCGGATACCCCGGTGGAGTGGTCATAGATGAGCTGTCCCGCAGCGGCAACCCTCACGCCGTTTCTTTTCCACGGGCATACCTGGAGAAAGACTCCCTGGATTTTAGCTTCAGTGGTATCAAGACGGCAGTAGTCAATTTCGTCAGAAAATATGTGGATCCCAATCAGGGTGAAGGTGTTGGGATTTCTGAAAACAGTGGTACCTCGGCAAGACAACTCCCTGTTCAGATTGCCGATATAGCCGCCAGCTTCCAGGAGGCGGTGGTTGATGTTTTGGTGGTTAAAACCTGTGCTGCGGCTAAGCGCTTTGATGCAAGTCAGGTGGTAGTGGCTGGTGGGGTGGCGGCCAATAGCCGCCTTCGGGAGCGTCTGCGCGAGGAGGTTGCCAGACTGGGTTTGCCGTTGATGTTGCCCAGGGCAGAGCTATGCACTGACAACGCAGCCATGGTTGCCGCCGCTGGCTTTCACCAGTTAGAAAAAACCGGTGGAGGCTGGGATCTGGATTTTGACGCCATTTCTCGCTGGCCCGACCGGCCTAACTCCTAAGGCAGCACCAAGGCGCACTGTTGCTTATGAATAGGCGCACAACCTGATAACAGAGGGACGCGGAGACGCGGCGACACGGCGACGCGGAGACAGAGAGAGGGGGAGACGCGGCGAGAAAACTATTAAACTGCTCGAACAAATGGAGGGAAGAATGGGGGCATCGAAAAAGAACATTCGCAGCTTTAGAGATCTACGTGTTTACCAAGCTGGTATGGCTCTGGCCATGGAAATATTCGAACTGTCAAAAACTTTCCCGGCTGAGGAGAGATACTCACTGACAGACCAGATTCGCCGATCATCGCGCTCTGTTTGTACCAACTTATCAGAAGCCTGGCGTAGAAGGCGTTACCCGGCAGCATTTGTGAGCAAACTCAACGATTCTGAAAGTGAAGCAGCTGAGACACAAGTATGGCTAGAGTTCGCTCTTCGCTGTGGTTATATAGAGGAAGAGAGTTTCGAGGAGCTTGATGAAAGATATGATCACGTTTTGTCCCAACTTGTAAGGATGGTCATGAATCCCGATAGTTGGGTAATCAAATATCGATAGTCACACACCACGATTTAATGCTTTATCCTGTTCCACCTCATCGCCGCGTCGCCGTTTCTCCGCGTCCCCGCCTCACCATATCGCCGCGTCGCTTTTTCTCCGCGTCCCCGCATCGTTCCTGTCTGTTAGCTGCCGACTGCCAGCTGCCCCCTTGCCCTCTTAGGTGGCGCTCCGGAATTCAGCCACTCAACTCCCCGCCTGATGCCTGTCAGGGTGAGGTCTTCCATGGGAAAGATCTCGCCAATCTGGTAAATGGTCTGGCTTTCGCGGGGCCACCTTGATCGGGGGATGGGGTTGAGCCAGACACTGTGAGCGAAGTGATTTCGGATCTGCACCAGCCAATCTCGCCCCGGCACTCTGATTTTGGAAAAATAGTCCATTGCACCATTGGAGAGCATGAGCTCAGTCGGAGCCATGTTGGCGTCGCCTATAATGATTACCCGGGTTTCCGGGTCACGTCGAACCAGGTGATGTATAAAATAGGGGGTAAGCCGTTTCTGATCGCTATAGACACAGCCGTAGACGCAGTTGTGGAAATAATAATAATCTAAGTCCTTAAAGTGATCGCGCATGAGACCGAAAACCAGTTTGACCAGATCCAAATAAGGTCGCATGGAAGCCCCGCCATTGTCCAGCAGCACGATAACCTGGATACGATCTCGCAGTTCTCTCTTGAAGACCAGTTCGATTTCCCCGCCATTTCTGCAGGAGCGATCAATGGTCTCATCCACATCCAGTTCGGTTAGGGGGCCTGCAGGTGCCATGTGCTTCAGGGCAGCCAGGACCTGGCGGAGATTTTCGGCCCGAAGGGTGGCGCTGGTGGCATAATCGACATAGCGGCGGCTCTCTATGACCTTGAGGGCAGAGCCATGCAGTGAGTCGCCGTGCACCCTGATGCCTTCGCGATCAGCACCGGAATGACCAAAGGCTGAGGTGCCGTCGGTACCAACCCAGGTATGACCACCTCGGTGTTTCCCTCTCTGCTCCATGACCACATCCCAGAAGCGTTGGAGCAGTTCAGGCAGCGATAGCCGCTCCAAAGAGTCATCCGGCAATGAGCCTTTGGCCATCTCTTCTTCAAGCCAGCGACGAAAAGCTTTCTCTTCCCAGGCCTGTTGAGAAAACTTTGGGAGTTCACCACCCTCAGCGCCAAGGAAATAAGCTGCGAATGCCTGCTCGAAACCGTCGAAGTGTTCAACTTTCTTAACGAAAATGAGCCGCATGAGAATGAAGAGTCGATCCAGGTCGAGAGCAAGCCCCTTCTCCATGGCCTGGTAGAATTCCAGCACATGGCGGAGGCTGATGGGGATACCCTGGTCTCGCAGTTGGTAAAAGAAAGGAAGGAACATGATTGTCGTTTTTTTCTAGCTAAACGTTTTCTCGCTTCACGCCCTTGTGTTGCAGCAAGTCTTGAGTACGCTTGAGGAGAGTTCCGAGAAAAGGAATTTTGTCCGGCGTGATTGGCGGTTTCGCATCATCTAGCTGTAGGGCACCGAGCCAATCCAACAGTTCCGCGGTAGCAGGCGGCTTCTCGAAGCCTTGCTGCCGCAAATGATAAAAGATGGCCAGGGCTGAATCCATCAGGGGAGCAGAAATCTCAGGGTAGTGCAACCGGATAATCTCGGTCATCTCTTCCATCGAGGGAAAGGGAATATGATGGCAGTAACAGCGGCGCAGGAAAGGATCTGAAAGCTCCCTTTTGGCGTTGCTGGTGATTATGGTGATGGGCATACGCTTGGCCTTCACCTTGTGGTTTATCTCGCGGATGATAAAGGAGGCGTCCTCCAGCACGTCCAGCAGATTGTCCTGGGTGTCCGAATCAGTCTTGTCGATCTCGTCGAGCAGAAGGACGCGTCGATCCTCTGCCAGAAGTGCGCGGCCGATAGGGCCGAAGCCCAGGTAATCCCAAATGTCGTTTACATCCCGACCGCTCTCCCCGGTACCGAAGCGGGAGTCGTTGAGGCGCAAGACCGTGTCATAAACGTAGCAAAGCTCCTCGCCTTTGAAGGTGGATTTGCAGCGAGCCTCTTCCAGAGTCAAGTCCAGTGCCCGGGCAATCTCGAAGGCCAACTGGGTCTTGCCGGTTCCGGCCTCCCCGGTGACCAGCAAGGGTTTTTCCATGGCAGTGGAGATGTTGACGATCTCTTTTAGTTCGGGATTGAGGTAATACTTATCTGTACCGAGAAATTGCATCTCTGAGCAATCCTTCTCTTATGTGGTTTTTGCCATATTTTCCAAGTGTTAAGGTTATTCTAGCGAATTGAAAGGAAAAAAGAAAGTCCAAAAATAGTGAAAGAGGGGGACGCCCTCCAATACTCAAGAGCAAAAAAAACATTATTGTGGGGTATCCCCCTGTTTTTCACATTGCTTCCTTTCGGCTGCATATTTATAGTTAGTGTCCATACGGAAACTCACAAATTCCCTCCCCCCGCCCGCCTCGCCTTGCTCGCATGGCGGGCGTGGTGGCGGGCAGGCTTTATCCCCTCCGCCAGGGGAGGGGAAGGGTATTTCCGGATGAATACTAACTGGTGAGCAGAAAGGGAGGATTCTCGATGACAAAGGTAAATATAGGTGATCAAACATGTGTTCTACCCATGGCAACCACCATCCTTGGCTCCCATCTGAAAGGCCGACCGAATTTCATGGCCCTGGGTTGGCTGACAAGAGTCAACTTCAAGCCGCCCATGCTCGGTGTGGCCGTAAGCCAAGGCCATGCGTCCCACGCTGCTATCGTAGAAACAGGAGAGTTCAGCGTGAACTTCCCCACTGTTGATATGGTGGAGGTCACTGATTACGTTGGGTTGGTTTCCGGGAAGCGTGTCGACAAGTCCGAGCTCTTCGACATATTCTACGGCGAACTGAAAGGTGCACCTATGATCAGCGAATGCCCGCTAACCATAGAGTGTAAGCTTTCAAAAACAGTGGAATTACCAACCAACTCGTTTTTCATCGGCGAAATTGTGGGTAGTTATTCCGAAGAGCAGTTCCTCACCAATGGTGCGCCCGACATTAAAAAGATAAACCCATTCTTGCTCACTATGCCAGACAACAGATATTGGTCAGTGGGTGACCATATCGGGCGTGCCTGGAGTGACGGCAAATCCATACGTTCAGGTTCAAAAAAGGATGTGGAGTCCTGATTGGACCTAAAAGCACCAGTGGAGAGAAAGTTTATTACAAAAACAGGGCTTGGACCGGTAAAAGATTTTTTTATCGTAGAGATGGTGATTCATCCGAAAATCTGATAACTGATCGAGTCATCGCACCATAGCACTGCTCATGCAACAAGGCGACCGCATAAGAAAGTCTGCAGTGGCCGCAAGGAGTAATAGATGAAACTCTTCTCCCCTTACAAACTGGGTCCATGTGATCTCAGGAGCCGGATGGTTATGGCACCCATGACGCGAAATCGCGCCGGCAGAGGAAATTCGCCACAGCCCATGAATGCACTTTACTACGCGCAGCGAGCCGGAGTTGGTCTTATTATTACCGAGGCCGCTCAAGTTTCACCCCAGGGGTTGGGGTACCCGGACATGCCAGGCATCTACTCACCCGAGCAAATTGCCGGCTGGAGGATGGTGACCGATCTGGTTCATTCACGTGGAGGGTTGATCTTTCTACAGTTGTTTCACTGTGGACGCATTTCGCATCCATCGTTGCAGCCGGAGGGCGCCCCGCCTGTTGCTCCCTCAGCCATCAAGCCAGAAGGTGAGGCGATGACCTACGAGGGCCCAAGCCCATTTGTTACCCCACGAGCCCTGGAAACAGAAGAGATTCCCGGGATTGTTGATCAGTTCAGGCAGGGGGCGGAAAACGCTCTGGCGGCTAACTTCGATGGTGTTGAAATACATGGGGCCAATGGGTACCTGCTGGACCAGTTTCTCCGCGATGGCACGAACCAGAGGACGGACCAGTACGGCGGCACCATCGAAAATCGCGCCCGCTTTTTATTTGAAGTAACCAAAGAGGTGGTCAATGTTTTAGGGCAGGGCCGCGTTGGAGTTCACATCTCCCCCGGAAATCCTTTCAACGACATCTACGATTCGAATCCGGAGGCGATTTTCAGCCATGTTGCAGAAGGACTGAATCGCTTCCCCCTTGCCTATTTGCACGTTGTAGAGATGGACCTTTCAAACCCGGCAGATTTCAACGGCGCTTTAAATCACATAACCAAAAAACTCCGAAAAATCTATAAAGGGACGTATATGACCAATGGCGGGTATGACAGGGATCGTGCAGAATTGGTGCTAGAAGCGGGCGATGCCGACCTGGTCTCCTTTGGCCGACTCTTCCTGGCAAACCCGGATCTTCCAGAGCGTTTCAAGAAGAACGGGCCTTTGAACGAGCCCGATCTTGCAACTTTTTATGGAGGGGACGAAACAGGCTACACCGATTATCCTTCTCTGAATTCCGAGAGTTAGAACCGCTCCTCAGGTGACCGTACTCCTCATACCGAGAGCAATAATAGCTATTCGATCATCAGAAAGGCGTAACGGTCCATTTTCTGTGAATAATCCGTACAGACTTCGATGGGAAAGCCAAACTGTCTGACAGTAGTGAAGACATCCATAGCCAAGTACACAGATTCGGAAGGGCCAACCAAACTTACTTCCGAACTGACTACGCGGCAGTTCCCCCAACTCCCCAAAAAATCTTTTCTGGTGTAACTTTTTTGCTTTACCAAAGACAAAAAAAACATCATAATTACGCGGCATCTCGCTTGAAGATATAAAATATCAATAATATCAATGCTATATTAACTTCGAACTGAACGCTGTGCCGGTAAAGGTATTGAAAACTCGAAACTGAAGAAGAGTGTTGAAATGACTTTGTCAGATAAGAGCAAACAACGATTGCGGAAGGCACTTGAGGACATGCGCCGGGAAATACTCGACGAGGTGAGGGTCCAAATTGAGCGCTCCCGGGTGAAAGACCATACGGGAGACCTGGGCGATTATGCGACCGCAGACATGGCCGCCGAGTATGCTCACTTGCTTGGTGAACGGCTGAGGAAAAGGCTCCAGTTGATTGAAGATGCTCTGGACGGCATTGAAAATGGTGATTATGGTTTTTGTGATGAGTGCGACGAACCCATCAACGAGAAAAGGTTGCAGTTAATGCCCTTCGCTCTATTCTGTGTTCGTTGTCAGTCGAAATTGGAACGTCAGGCCAAGATGCGGGGCGAGACGCTTGAGGAGTGGTACGGGACATCCAGGAATGAGTAATGAACTTCCAACCTGCCTTATTCACGAATCTTTTGGATTCGTGAATAAGCACCCGCAACAAAGTGAAAATCTTTGTTGCGGGTTTCGACGGGGTGCTCCGCACCCGCTCAAGGTTAGCCCTGAGCGGAGGCCCGTAAAGGCCGGAGTCGAAGCCCGGAGGGCGGATTATTCATGAAAGCGAAGTTAGTTCATGAATAATCCGGGCCAAGTGACATGCACTTCATTCAACATGTAAAATCTGGTCCTTAGTGCCAGGTCAAATCGCATAGAGCACAGCGCATAGCGCATAGCGAAAAAAAGAGTAAACGGTAAATGATAAACGGTGAACAGTCGCGGAGCCAGCGCATAATCGGTTTACCGTTCACCGTTTACTGTTTACCACACGCTTTGCGTCATTTTGAGGTGGCATAATGGCTGAACAAATCTGTCGTGGAGACCATTCAGGTCATATTTGTGTTCTGGCGAGTTGCGGTGATTTCGACAAGATCAAGGAGTTAACAAGAGACCCCAAGTATATATGTTTCAACTGTGGCAGAGTGGCAATTTCGGATGACTATCTGTGCAATCCCATGCCAAACGAATGACCCCTACGTCTCAGAACAAGCAG
>JAUVTM010000078.1 GCA_030601545.1 Syntrophobacterales bacterium | reverse complement strand
GAAGTGGGGGCTAAGGCCCAGAGTCTGTTTCAGGGACTCATCAGAAGCTCACATTACTCTGACACCCTTCTTGCCCATTTCGAAGTGCAGGATACCTCCGACCCAAATCCTTTGCGGCTTAAAGATAATGTTAAGACTGGGGAACTAAAGTTAAGTGGTCAGGACCTGGTTCAGACCTTCCAACAGGTGCTCAGAGGGCTTTTGCTAGAGGAAAGCCAGCTTCTGGGACCGAAGGCCACGGATTTGACCGTTTCCCGCTTGGCTGAGAGAATGAATGCGTCACACACGCAGTTTAAACCATTGCTAGACCAGCTCACAGCAACTGTGGTGAGCAAGCCGGCAAAAACTGGGTCTTGAACAAAACAGATAAGATTATGAAGAGGAGATCTCATGGTTGGCAATGAAAGGCCTTGGATAGCACAGGCATTTATCCTGGTCCTCTATGTTATCACCCTGGTCATCTACAATAGAGCAAAAAAAGAGTATGTTGGTGGCAAGATCGGGGCGGCAATTAATTTGATAATGGTCTTTGTGGCATTTCTTTTTCTCTCTGATTATGTGGATTATTTTGTCAGCTCTTTGCTGCCGCTGGGTGAGCAAGCCAAATTTAGTGTCAAAATTCTTTTCAGGCTGATTGCCATCTGTGTACTCGCGTTTGGTGGTCTCAGGTTCTTTGTGAGTAAGCCGGCGGAAGGCGGGTTAGCCCAGCCGGCACCAATGCCCAGGATGGAGGAGGTGGAGACGGCTGCTGTGGCCGACCTTGACGCCGTGGTGCAGGCAGGCATGGCGGAGGTGGGGACCACACCACCTGCGGTAGCACCGGATCTTGGTCCAGAGGAGACTGTGGTGGTGCAGGAGGTCCCCCAGTCCAAGCCCAGTCTTGGCCGCTACGAGATTCTAGAAGAACTGGGCCGTGGTGCCATGGGTATAGTTTATAAAGGGCGCGACCCCAAGTTAAACCGGGTGACGGCCATTAAAACCATCCGCTTTACAGATGACTTCGATGAAGAGCAGGCAGCTAAAATCAGGGAGCAGTTCTATCGGGAGGCCGAGGTGGTAGCCAAACTCTCTCACCCCAATATTGTCACAATTTTTGATGTGGGGGAAGATCTGGATCTCTCATATCTTGCCATGGAGTACCTGGAGGGAGAAAGTCTGGAAGCATATGCCCGCAAAGATAATCTCATGCCGATTAGAAAGGGCATTGATGTGACAGCGCAGGTCTGCGATGCTCTTGCGTACGCACACAGTCACGGTATTGTGCATCGAGATATTAAGCCTGCCAATATTATGATTTTAAAAAATGGACTGGTGAAGGTCACTGATTTTGGTATTGCCCGGGCAACCGCCAGCTCCAAGACTCGCACCGGCGTGATCAAAGGAACACCTTATTATATGTCGCCCGAGCAAATATCAGGGATGAAGGTAGACGGCCGTTCTGATATTTTTTCTCTAGGGATTGTTTTCTACCAGTTGCTGACTGGTGAACTTCCCTTTGGCGGCGAAAACCTGGCAGCCATTATGTATCAGATTACCACGGTGGAGCCGGACCCCCCCACGAAGCACAACCCCAAGATCTACAAGGCGGCTGTGGCCATCCTTAACCGGGCGCTGGAAAAGAGTCTCGAATCGCGCTACCAGAGTGCCAAGCAGATGGGCGATCATTTGCGCCTTCTGGCCCAGAAGCTGGATGAACTAAAAGCCAAGGCTCAGCAGGCTTAGTAGTTTCAAAACCCAACAGCTATGCTGGTGGAATAGTTTAGCTTCGCTCGTGGGGTGTCTTGTGGGAGCGGCTTTCCAGCCGCGATCCACGGGTGTGGCGACTGGAAAAATCGCGGCTGGAAAGCCGCTCCCACGGACTCATCAGGCTCTTTTCTAGAGTCCTGCCTAAGGCGTCGTCACCCTGAACTCTCCTCCCCCGGTCTGACTACAACCAACCGTTTCCAACGAGGTTAGTTTCAGCTCGGTCATCCATCGCTTGATGTTGCCGTTTCGATGCCCCCGGATATCGGCCAACTGGTACGGTGAAGCATGGATGACCAACCGCTGGGACTGAATACTGGCCTTTTTCAGGACTGGTGAAATTCGGTCACTCCAGATGGAAGAATGCACCAATTGTCCAAAAGCGGGATGATAAGGTCCGGCAACAATACGTCCAGGTTGCTCTAGAGTAACGGTTGGTTGCAACCCCGTCCTGATAACGGGGATTCCAGCACTGGCAAAACGTTGTTTGGCCTCCTTGCACCAGGCCACCGCCTGCTTCAAGGACAGCGGCCTGTAACGGCCCCTGCGGTAGAGGTGCTCCAAAGGAGTGGAGGATAACACCACGGTAGGATAGAGGCGAACAAAGCCGGGACTTAAAGCAATGCTTTTATCGACGGTTCGGAGAAAGGTCTCTCGGCTGTCTCCGGGTAGACCTGGCATCAATTGAAGACCCGTCTCAAAGCCATATTGTTGCACCTTCAGGGTTGCTTCACATACATCTCTGCTGGAATGTCCCCTCGCTGCAGCTTTGAGTACACTGTCGCTCAGACTCTGGGCGCCAAGCTCAATGGTTTTCACTCCCATGTTTTGCAAGAAACGCAAGTTGCTTGCTTCAATGGCATCGGGCCGAGTGGACAGTCGGAGGGAATGTACGAGACCTTGTTTGAGAAATTCCTGGACAGAGCCGAGAAAGAGACGCTGGCGGGCTTCGGGTAAGAGTGTAAAAGAGCCACCATAAAAAGCTACTTGGACGGGATAGCGGCCACAGTTGCCCAGGTAGCTCCGCACATGTTCGCGGATTGAATCCGGACTCCAGGAAGCCTGAGATGCGCCAGTGATTGTCGGCTGGTCGCAATAGACGCACCGGTGCCGACATCCCTCTTGGGGGATGAAGACAGGTATGATCAGCGGTCTCCGTAGTTCAATCTCGGTCGTCTTCACCCTCACCTTCGAGTAATTGTAGAGCCCTACCAGCGGCCTTCTGCTGGGCAGACTTCTTGGTGGGCCCAGAGCCCGAGGCAAGAAGTTGATCCTTCAACCAGACGCTCACTCGGAACCTTTTGTCATGATCCGGGCCTTCTTCAGCCTCCAAACGATAGTGGGGTACAGTTTTCTCACGGCTCTGAAGTACTTCTTGCAACCGCGTCTTATAGTCTTTGTCCAGAGCGTGTGGTAGATCCTCCTCTGCAGAGAAGAAGCGAGCAAAGTGAGATTCAACCATACTCATAAGAGTGGCCAGCCCTCCGTCGAGATACACGGAAGCCAGCATAGCTTCATAGGCATCGGCTAAGAGGGAAGGCTTGTGGCGGCCGCCGCTGAGTTCCTCACCTTTACCCAGATGTAAGGCCGCTCCCAGGTCCAGTTCCTCCGCAACCAAAGCCAGCTGTTTCTCGTTGACGATGCCAGCCCGGAGCCGAGAAAGTTTACCTTCATCGTAGTGCGGAAAGCGCTCAATCAATATATGACTGATAGCTAGGTCCAGGGCGGCATCACCCAAAAATTCCAAGCGCTCATTGTCCGTCAGGTGCAGATGCGGATTCTCGTTCACATAGGATCGATGCAAGAGGGCATTGCGAAACAAATGGGGATCGCGAAAGGTATAGCCTATACGTTTTTCCAGCTCTCCAAGCAGTATTTCACTATCGTTGTGTGTCATTCTCTCATCCCGACTGTCGAGTAAAGGAGTAACAGATTATTGCCATTTTGGTTAATGAGAGAGTCAAAGTCAAGGACAAGGAAGCATAGGGCATAGAGCATAGAGTAAGGAGTCAGAAGACAGGAGTTAGGAGAAAAGCAATCATAAGTTAGTACCTCACATCCGAGGGCTACTGGATACTGGATTCTGACTTCTGGATTCTACTTTTTGTGAGTTTGCTTTGGGCCTCGCGCCCTGAGCCTTTTGCCAGTTACTCTATGCTCCATGCTCTATGCCCTATGCCTTTTCAACAACGGACCACAGACCACGGACAACTGACGCTCTTCGTGCATTGACAAGCAGAAAACCATGCGGTATAGTCCCGAAAATTAGGTTCATAACACAACTGCCAGGAAACTGGCAGTTTGTCTTTTTAGCACTAGCCCGGATATTTCATGAATTGCTGTCGCGAGACCACGAAGATGGGCGTGCCACCTGGCAACCGCAGGGTATTGGTTCCGAGGCGTACCTGATTGGTACGTCGCAGGGGCCGACACCCGAGGACGCCAGGAAGGACTGCCATATCCGTGGTCGCAGCAAGTGATTCATGAAATATCCGGGCTAGAGTGAAGGGGCGATACGTGTATGGCTGAAAAAACTGGCCGCCAAATACTCAACGCCGATGAGATAGATGCAGCCCTGGAGCAGATGGCTTCTTCCATCTATGAATTGGTGGATGATAAGGATAACCTGGTTCTGGTTGGCATCCGAACGGGTGGAGTCTATTTAGCCAATCGGATCCATGAGAAGATCCAGGCAAAGACGGGCCAAGATGTTGCCATTGGGATATTAGACATAGGTCTTTACAGAGACGACTGGACGAAATTGAGCACGAATCCCATTGTCCGGTCTACTGAACTGCCGGTTTCTATTGATGAGCGTGTTGTGGTTCTCGTGGATGACGTCTTTTTTACCGGGCGAACGGTGCGCGCTGCCATGGATGCTTTAATTGATTTTGGCCGCCCCAAACGAATCGAATTGGCTGTTTTGGTTGACAGGGGCCATCGTGAATTTCCCGTTTGTGCCAACTATGTGGGAATTACCGTGTCCACCACGCTGGACGAGGTGGTCAACGTCTATATGAGGGAGGCCGGAGAAGAAGACCGGGTTATGGTAGAGGAGAATTGATTCCGATCGGTGGGCAATGCCCACCCTACTAGTAAAATCCCCCTCGATCCCCCTTTACAAAAGGGGGATGATTTTGAAGTGATTCCATCAAGTTCCCCCCTTTGATAAAGGGGGGTTAGGGGGGATTTTAAGATGGGGCAAGTCTATTAGAACCTGTCTTTACGACAGCCACCTTTAGGTGGCTCATGGTTTTACAACCGCTTTGAGCGGTTCACAAATCAAGCCTCCGGCTTTGCCGGAGATCGCTAATTTTGGCTAACTCTTTGCAGCGAGCTTAACGGTCTCGTTATCAGTGGTGAGAAGAACCGAGCCTTCGCCCTCTGCCAGGAAACTGGCGTAGTTCAGGCTTAGATCCAGGTCTTTGCTCATTTGCCTTACCTCATTTGACAGTTGCGGCTGAGTAATCAGAACAATCATATCGAAGACTTTCGAGGTTTCACTGCCATTACTCGATATTGTTAGCTCTAGATTCTGATCCTCCACAGCTGCCACATTGCTCACTGTAGCATCACTGATTTCTATTCGTTCCAGTCCCTTGAGGGCGGAATCTTGTTCCTGGCGAAAATCCTGCAAGTTACTGGCAAATACTTCTATTTTTGCCTCAGCCAGTTTGCCCCGTACCAGAATTGCCTCGTTGATTGCCAAGCACAGTGCTGACGTGTGCATCGGAGGGGAGGCCGATTCATAGCTCTGAACAAAGGCAATGCTCGAGGGAATCTCACCATCATATGGACGGATGACCAGCCCTTTGCTGGGACCGCTCTCGCTCAGCATTCTTGCCAGCTGCAAGTCGGTGGTGACGTTTAGATGCTGCCCCAATCCAAAGCTAGAATCAATGCGATCATAGGGCCGTTCCACCCCTGAGGAGATGATAACAGCATCGGCTTCAACATCGTAGTACTGATCTTCCATTTCGAAGATAATGGCCTCAGGTTTGCACTCGGCCCAACACAAGGCACAGCCCAAGCACCGCCTGCAGCTCAGACAACGTTTAGCCTCCCTCAACGCCCGTTCCTCATCGAAGCCCAGTTCGACCTCGTCGTAATTACCCCTGCGTTCGTCAACCTCAATCTCAATCTGGTGTTCACGCTCAGCGGGAATGTCCTGGAATTCAACGATGTAGCGTCCCTTTTTTTCGTAGTCGCTCATTCCGACAACCTTCCATCTCGTGTTTCGTCAATTCGATAATTAGAGACTGTTCAATAATACAGTCTTAGCATGCTTCGAGCTGTGCCTTATCTGGATCCCCGCCTGCGCGGGGATGGCGGGCGATCGCGCACTATCGTCGTTCCCGCGGAAGCGGGAATCCGGGGATTAGGATGGCTTTTGCCCCGTAATCATTGGGGGTAACTGTCCTTTGAATAAAAAAATATTGAACAGTCTCTATTAGTCAACTCATCAAATGGTCAGATAGGCTAGAATTAAAGTCCTGCAATTCACACTATTTGACGGTTTAACGATTTGACTAATCGACTACCTATGCTGCTTCTCTCCTCTTTGCTTCAATGTGGCGAACGATACCTGCGGCCGCTTTGCCACCATTGGCGCAGGCGCGAATGGCAATATCCGGACCTGTTTCCACGTCTCCGGCAGAGAAGATTCCGGGGACATTGGTCTGGAAAGTTTCTTGGTCTACAGCAAAGGTGTTCCAGCGGGTAATTTCAAGCTCGCTGCCATCCGGCACAAATTTGATATCCGGCCGCTGACCAATAGCAGGGATCAGGTTCTCCGCCTCGATGACAAACTCCGATCCCTCGATGGGCACGGGTCTGCGCCTGCCGCTGGCGTCAGGTTCACCCAGCTCCATCTTCAAACACTTCAAACCGGTCATCCGGCCCTTCTCCCCGATAACTTCCACCGGGGCCACCAAAAATTGAAATTGGACGCCCTCGTCTTCGGCGGCGTCGATTTCCCATGGGCTCGCCGGCATCTCTTTTCGGGTGCGTCGGTAGACGACATGAACTTCTTCGAATCCTTCTCGCCAACTCACCCTGGCGGCATCCATGGCCACGTTGCCGCCACCTATGATGATGACCCTTCCTTCCATGTCAATCTTCTTGCCCATGTTGACGTCGCGGAGGAACCTGACACCATCTACGACTCCCTCCATCTCCTCGCCGGGTATACGCAGGGTCATGCCTGCCCAGGCACCCACACCAATAAATACAGCACCGTAGTCCCTTTGCAGCTCTTCAAATGAGACATCCTTGCCAATGCGAGTGTCGCAACGTAACTCCACCCCGTGGGCTAGAATCCAGTTAATCTCATGCATAAGTGTTTTGGTGGGCAGACGGTATTCGGGAATCCCGTAACGAAACATGCCGCCCGGCTCCGGCATGGCTTCAAAAACTACCGAATGGTACCCTGCCTTGGCCAAGAAATAGGCGCAGGAAAGCCCTGCCGGCCCAGCCCCGATAATGGCCACCTTTTCAGGGTGGAATTGATCCGGAACCTCAACCGGGGGCTCAAGGTTGTTGTGCATTTCGAAATCCGCCACATAACGCTTCAAAGCACAGATGGCGATGGGCTCGTCGACATAACCACGGTTGCAAGCTGTCTCGCAGGGGTGGGGACAAACCCGGCCGATTGAGAGCGCCAAGGGTAACCGCTCACGGATTACCGCTAGGGATTCGGCATATTTGCCATCGGCAATGAGTCCCGCGTAAGAGCGAATGTTCAGATTTGCCGGACAGGTGGCCTGGCAAATGGGCATATCTTCTTTGAAGAGGTTGTATTCACCCGTCTTGGCCGTCTCAGGATTGAAATAGTCTATGGCTGTGCGAAAGCCTATGCCCTCATTAAAATCATCGTACATGTGAATGGGACAGACCCGAATGCATTCTTTGCAGTCGTTGCATTTCTCCATATCCACCCTGGGGGTGGACTGCTTGATCCGGAAGCGGTACTGACCATCCGCAGACTCGGTCCTGATCACCTCCGCATTGGTAATCACCTGAATATTAGGGTGCTTTCTCAGCGTCTCCAAATCTGGTTTTATGTATGGGGAGTCACCATCGATGATCCTGGTCTGCGGCAAACATTCACCTCCCAAACTAGGTGAAGGTTCCACCAGCGTTACCTGCATGCCGGCCTCGGCTTGCTGTAATGCTGCAGCCACCCCAGCAGGATCACCCCCAAAAACAACAACGCGCTTTTGTGACACTGTCCGTTCCTCCAAGCAATGAAAGGCATGTGGGTTTAACCACGAAGGCCACGAAGGCCACAAAGAAAAGAAATCTTTAATCTTTCACAGAAACTTATTGTAATCGACCCATTAAGAACACAAAGATACTTTGTGTCCTTTGTGCTCTTTGTGGTGCTGCAATCACAAACTGGTCAACTTTTCGCCTCAGGCGACCTGTGCCGTGGGCTCCACCGCTTTGTAAAGCGGGGAATTGCCTTCCACACCATCCAGGTCCACCAACCCTCTCCGCTGCAGGGCCAGGACATATCCGAGCACATGGGGCGGGGGCAATTTCAACCGGGCGGCCAGGTCTTTGACTGCAGTGGCTTTCTGCCCCAGTTCCC
>JAUVTM010000283.1 GCA_030601545.1 Syntrophobacterales bacterium | reverse complement strand
GTTGGCTCCCATATCCCTGGCCCTCGTCATGGTCTCGAGCACTTGATCAGGCCGTTCAACCATCACGGACACACAGATCTTCGTCAACGTGCCCTCCCTCTAGCCCGGATATTTCATGAATCACTTGCTGCGACCGCGGATTCGGCCGTCCTTCCTGGCATCCTCGGGTGTCGACCCCTGCGACGTACCGTTCAGGTACGCCTCGGAATCCCGCGGTACCGCGGGACGGTTGCCAGGTGGCACGCCCATCTTCGCGGTCTCGCGACAGCAATTCATGAAATGTCTGGGCTAGGAGACTCCCGGTCGTTCGTCCCTAGGTATACCTGGATGTCTCGAGAAGCGGCCAGAATCTCACCGAAAATCTTCTTCAATGCGCCCCAGGCCAGCGGTCCTCTGTTCTCACGTGCCAGCCGCCGGAAAATAGCTTGCTCTCGGTTCAGGTCCAGGGGGACTTTTCCTGCCTTGTTTTTCAGCGTAGCTACCTCCTGGACGAGAAGCATACGTTGGTTGAGCAACCGGAGGATTTCATCGTCCAGATTGTCGATTTGCTGTCGCAGTCGCTTTAGATCCGACCTATCTTGTTTGCTATCATTTATTTTTCCCAAATGGTCTCCTCCACCTTGTGTCCAAAGTGGCGTCCCGCGGACTCTATGGCCACCAGGACCTCGCTACCCTTCTCCAAGGCTACCACGGAGCGGGGTTCACCGTTGGGTGTAGTCAACCGAATGGTCTCAGCATTTTGCACCAAAGTGGTAACTTCCCCCGCATCAGTTTCTGCGGTCACCAACAACAACGGCCTCCGCTCTATTTTCATCCGACCTACTATGGCCTCCTGGGCCCGTCCCTGGTGATCCACGCACAAAACCGAGTCGCCAGCCACAAGTTCTGAAAGGTAGCGGGTCTTACCACCCGGCACCCTAATGTAGGCATGCACTGGGCCGGCGTTCACCCGGAAGGGACGTGGTGCCACGTAGGGATTTTCGACACTCTCAGCATGAACCAAAAAGAGTCCACCACTACTGTTGCCCACAAGCAGACCCTGCCCCTGTTCCATTTGGCTACAGGTATCCACACAGGCTCGATCTCCCAAACCTGCCTGACGTACAGCGACTATTCGCGCAGTGCTGAGTTGAACCTGCTCACCCTGTTCGCACACAATGGCCAGGGTTTTTTTGAGTTCTGCCGGATCGTCGGTCTTGATCAATATCCCAGCGACTCCTCGCTCTAAGACAGTAAGGGCGTTTCTGGCTTGCTCACTGTTGGCCACCTCGGCAAAAATGTTGTCCGCCTGAGCGACTAGATTCTCCAGGGGTATTATAGTCCAATCCGTCGTACGCACCACTACCGTAGCACTGCGAGCAAGTCTGAGTATCTCCTTTTCGTCTTCCTGGCTTTTGACCTCATAAAAAACCACTTCCCGCTCGGGTTTGAGATCTCCATCAGGGGCAATGGTAGTGATACGTCCCAGTTCCTTAACCTTCTGATGGTAGCCCTCCGGCACCATTACTGCCGCAGCCCCGCCCTCAAGAGCGGTTGTAACCAGCGCCTTGTCCCAGGGATCCACTCTTACCCAGGCAGTTTTCATACCGTTACCCTTTCCCTTTCAGTGCCCAATGACTGGCTGTTAAGAAAGGCCGAAGCCTGTTCCACCGTGGCTTCTTCATGAACGATCATACTGATCGCCCCGACCATTCTGGTGGGGTCTTGATGCTGAAATATGTTACGCCCAATGGAGACACCAGAGCCGCCGGCATCAATGGATCCTCTCACCATTTCGAGAATCTGCCTGTCTGAATCCATCTTTTCGCCACCGGCAATGACTACTGGCACCCGACAGCCGGCTATCACTTCCCGAAAGGAATCCACCGAACCGCTGTAGGATATCTTGACAATATCAGCACCCAGCTCAGCACCCAGGCGAGCGGCATGCTTGAGCACGCCGGGGTCGTACTCGTTGGCTATCTTCTCCCCTCGCGGATAGATCATCGCCAGTAGCGGTATGCCCCACTCTCGGGCTCGGCTAGAGACCATACCAAAGTCACTGAGCATCTGCCGTTCCATGTCATCCCCAATGTTCACATGTATGGACACAGCGTCCGCACCCAAACGCAAGGCTTCCTCAACCGTGCAAACCAGAGTCTTGGTGTTGGGATAGGGGGAAAGTGAAGTACTGGCAGAGAGATGAATGATCAAACCGATGTCTTTGCCGCTTTGGCGGTGACCAACGCCCACCATACCTTTGTGTTCTACTAAGGCGTTTGCGCCACCACGGACTACTTGCTCAATGGCATCTCTGAGATCGGTGATGCCGTAGATGGGACCAGAGCTGACCCCATGGTCCATTGGAACAATGACAGTTCTCTTGGTATTTCGGTCAATTATCCGTTCCATCCTAATCTGTTTACCTATCATGTGCAACTCCTTTTCCCATGATATAGAAAACCAGAATCATATACAGGTACCAGGTTTCAGGTGTCAGGTGTCAGGGAAGAGAAAAAAAGCTGAATCCTGAACACTGAAACCCGAACGCTGAAACCTGAACACTGAACACTGAAACCTTAGTCATTGGACTCTGTTCTTGGCTTTTCAAAATAAAAAAGCCGCGGTCCAAGGGCTGCCGCGGCTTTCAAAACACATTCAGAATAGTTATGGGATCAACACCTGCGCACAGCCCCCTCGTTCGCCATGGTGACGAAATAATAATAGCCGTAAAATGAATAGGACTG